>NZ_JAQOWX010000021.1:43344-63795 GCF_028462495.1 Paucibacter sp. XJ19-41 | reverse complement strand
CTGCGCTGGCCGGGGCTGGGAGCTCGACCTTGGCCTCGACGGCAGCCGGCGCAGGCATGGCGGCCGATGGGCTGGGCGGCGCCGGCTTGTGCTGGAAGGCATACAGGCCCAGGCCGCCCAGGGCCAGCGCGGCGATCAGCAGCAGGCGCAGCGGCGGCGATGGGCGGGCCGCGAGGGCGGGGCGTGCCTCCTGCCAGGGTAGCGAGTCGACCGCGGTCATCGGCATCTCGGGCGGCCTCTCGGTCGACATCTGGGGCTGCGCGGCTTCCACCAGCGCGACGGCCGTGCCCTCGTTGAGCGCGCCATTGCAGCGGGCGCAGACGCTGGTCAGGGTCACATCGTTGACCGCGCCGCAGTGCTGGCAGGGCTTCAGATGCAGGGCCGCACCGCACTCATTGCAAAACTTGGAATTCGCCGGGCTCACATGATCGCAATAGGGACACTGGTTCAGTGGCCTGGCGAGTGCGGTGGCGGGTGACATGAGCATGCAGGCGGAGTCCGTGCGGTAAGCCGTCATCCTGGCGACGTCTCACTATATTGCGCTTCAGGCGCCGCCGCCACCCGGGACATACGCCCGATTCGGGGGGCGGATTCGGACCGGGCCGCCGCCGTCGTCGTGCATGGCAAAAGTGCCAAAAATGGACGGAGCTTGGACCGGTGGGGGCTGGCTTTCATGGTACAGCCGGCACAATGCCGCGATCAGTGAGGGAGAACGACGAGGCCATGGATTACTCGGACTATGTGCATCTGATGCGCACCCACGAGCAGGCCGGCCAGGACGCGCCCGAGGCCTACCGGCGCCGCGTGCTCTGGTTTGCCGTGCTGGGCTATGCGGCGGTGTTGGTGCTTGGCTTGCTGGCCGTGGCCGGCTTGGCCTGGATCGCGCTGCGGGCGCTGCAGGGCCAGGCGCGTGGCTGGATGATCTGGCCGGCGCTGGCCTGCCTGGGCCTGCTGTGGGCCACGCTGACCGGCATGCGCGTGCCTTTCAACGAGCCCGAGGGCGAGCGCGTGGAGCGCGAGGATGCGCCCGAGCTGTTTGCCGGCCTCGACCGTATACGCAGCAAGGTCAAGGGGCCGGCCCTGCATGCGGTCATCATCAGCGCTGATTTCAATGCCGCTATCGTCCAGCAGCCGCTCTGGCTGGGCCTGGCGCACCGCAACTACCTGATCCTCGGCTGGCCGATGCTGGCGGCGCTGGAGCCTAAGCGCCTGTATGCGGTAGTCGCGCACGAGTATGGCCATCTGCGCGGCGAGCACGGCAAGCTCTCGGCCTGGATCTACCGCAGCCGGCGCGCCTGGGCCGGGCTCAGCGAGCGCTACAGCGAGCAGGACTCGGTCGTCAGCCTGGCGCTGGCCAGTTTCGTGCGCTGGTATTTCCCGCGCTTCAATGCGCTGAGCTTTGCGCTGGCGCGGCAGGACGAGTACGAGGCCGACCGCGTGTCGGCCCGACTGTTCGGTGCCGAGCTGGCCGGCCAGACCCTGCAGGAGGTGGCGGCCAAGAGCCGCATCTATGCCGAGGACTTCTGGCGCATCTGGTGGCGGCTGGCGCGTCTGAGCGGCAGCCAGCAGCCCGCACCGCATGCGCAGATGGCCAATGCCCTGCTGCATGTGGTCCAGCCCGAGCGCGCGCAACAGGCCCTGCGCCAGGAGCTGCGCCAGGTGGCCGATCCGGACGATACCCATCCGGTGCTGAAAGACCGGCTGGCGGCGCTGGGGCAGTCGGTCGGTCTTGGCGAGCTCTCGCCGCGCAGCGCGCTGAGCCTGCTGGGCTCGGCCCGCGAGCGCATCGGCGCGGCGCTCGACGCGCAGTGGTGGCAGACCGCGCGGCAGGACTGGGGTCGCCACGGCGAACGCCTGCGCGCGCTGCATGCCGATATCAAGGTCTTCCAGGCGCGCAGCGCGGTCGGCGATGCGCTGAGCGTCGAAGAGCTGCTGCGCTGGGCCGAGGCGATGGAAGCGCTGAGCGAGCGCGACCCCAGCCCGGTGCTGGAGCGCGCGCTGCTGCTGGCACCGCAGCACGAGCAGGTGCTGCTGCGCCTGTGCCGACACCATGCGTCGCTGGGCAGCAACGACGAGCGTGTCGGCGTCTGGCTGGATCAGCTCTACCAGCAGCATCCGCAACAGGCCTGGCGTGCCGCCACGCTGGCCCGCCAGTGGCTGGACGCCTGTGCCGGTGCGGGATGGCCCCAGCCCTTCGACCTGCGCCAGCGCTGGCGCGACCGGCTGGCCCTGGCCGAGGCGCAGGAGCGGCAATCCTGGGAGCAGTTCGCCAACACGCCCTGCTGGGAGCGGCCGCTGCCGGTGCAGCTGGACGAGGCGGTGCTGCGCGAGCTGCGGGGTCAGTTATTGCGCGAGCGCGATGTGCAGGCCGCCTGGCTGGGCAGCCAGGACATCCCGGTCCAGCCGGCCCGGGCGCATCACACCCTGTGGCTGCAATGCCGCCCCGGCCTCGGCCAACGTGCCGCCGAGGCGCTGGCCCAGCAGATCTACGATGCGATGGCGCTGCCGGGGCGATTCCGGGTGGTCGTCATCGGCGTGCATGTCGACAAGGGGCGGCGGGAGCAGGCCTCGCAGCTGCTGGCGCTGGTGCAAAGGCGCTGAGGGCTGCCGCGCGGTCGGCGGCGACAGCCGATGACTCGCACGCTTCGGGCCGGTTGATTTCGTCTGCACCCGCTTATCTGGGGGGGGCGGCGCTTTGTCGCCTGTTCTCAGGACTCGCGGACCGGGCGAAGGGCGGTCATCATCGGGATGTTTCGCGGCAAGCCAAGCAGCGCCCGTCGCCACGGGTACGGAAGGATTTCCATGACACGCTCCGATGACATCGCCCGTTCCTGCCTGCGCGGCCTTGCTGCCGCCGTGCTGAGTCTGGCCGCCACCGGCTTCGCACAAGCAGCCGAGACCCTGGTGTTCTCGACCGATTTCGATGGCGCGGCGCTGCCGGCCCAGATCGAGCCGGGCGTGGCCGCGCTGACGGGCGTGCAGGGTTTTGCGGGCCTAGGCCCCAGCGGCAACCAGTTCGGGGGCAGTTTTTTGCGCAGCCCGACCGGCAACACCGTCAGCCTGACGCTGACGGGCCTGGCCACCCATGACCGCCTGAACATCGCCTTCCTGTTCGCCGCGATCGACTCGCTGGATGGCACCGGGAACTTCCCTTCCGGAGACTTCCTGAATGTCAGCGTTGATGGGGTATCGATCTTCCGCGAGTCCTTTGCCAACGCCTTGGCCGGCCAGGTGCAGAGCTATGTCGCACCCACCGGCGTGGAGTTGGCGCGGCGCGTCGACCTGGGCTTCGGTGGCCCCGGCGGCTTCTACACCGACAGCGCCTACAACCTGGGCGCCGATCCGCGCTTCCAGCAGATCGCCCACAGCGGCTCGACGGCCGTGATCACCTTCCTGATCGAAGGCGAGGGCATCCAGCCGCTCAGCGACGAGTCCTGGGCCATCGACAACCTGCAGGTGAGCATCATCAGCAGTGCGGTGCCGGAACCCGCCAGCCTGGCGCTGTGGGTGCTGGGCCTGGCCGGGCTGGCCGCCTATTGCCGGCGGCGCGGGGCCTGAACTCAGCCGCTGACGCTGAGTAGGTCCACCGCAGCCAACACCGCTTCCGCCGTCGCTGGCGCACGCAGCTGTGGATCGCAGCGCGCCGGCCCGCAGGCCGCCACCGCGTCCTTGATCGCCAGCAGCACCGAGAAGGGCAGCAGCAGCGGCGGCTCGCCGACCGCCTTGCTGCGGTGGATGCTGTCCTCGCGGTTCGGAGCATCGAACAGCGCGACGCGAAAGTCCGCCGGCATGTCGTTGGCGGTCGGGATCTTGTAGGTGCTGGGCGCGTGCGTCAGCAGGGCCCCGCTCTGCGGATGCCAGACCAGCTCCTCGGTGGTCAGCCAGCCCATGCCCTGCACGAAGGCGCCCTCGACCTGGCCGATGTCCAGCGCCGGGTTCAGCGACTGGCCGACATCGTGCAGCACATCGGCGCGCAAGACCCGGCTCTCGCCGGTCAGCGTGTCCACCAGCACCTCGGACACCGCAGCACCGTAAGCGTAGTAGTAGAAGGGCTTGCCCTGCAGCTTGACCCGGTCCCAGTGCAGGCCGGGCGTGGTGTAGAAGCCGTCGCTCCACAGCTGTATTCGCTCCAGATAGGCCTTGGACACCAGCTCGGTGAAGGCGACGCTGCGGCCAGTGCCTGCAAGCACCTGGTCGCCACCAAAGCGCAACTCGGCCTCTGGGCAGTCCAGCAGCTTCGCGGCCAGCGCGGCCAGCCGGGCTTTGATCTTGCGAGCCGCGTCCTGCGCGGCCTTGCCGTTCAGATCGCTGCCGGTGGAGGCAGCGGTGGCCGAGGTATTGGCAATCTTCTGCGTGTCGGTGGCGCTGGCGCGCACCCGCGCCAGGCTAATGCCCAGTTCATGGGCCACCACCTGGGCCACCTTGGTGTTCAGGCCCTGGCCCATCTCGGTGCCGCCATGGTTGACCAGCACCGAGCCGTCGGTATAGATGTGGACCAGGGCGCCGGCCTGGTTCAGATGCACGACGTTGAAGGAGATGCCGAACTTGACCGGGGTCAGCGCCAGGCCCTTCTTGAGTACCGTGCTCTGCGCATTGAAGGCCGCGATCTCGGCGCGGCGGGCGTGGTAGTCGCTGGTGGCGATCAGCCGGTCGGTNCCGTGCTCTGCGCATTGAAGGCCGCGATCTCGGCGCGGCGGGCGTGGTAGTCGCTGGTGGCGATCAGCCGGTCGGTTAGCGGCTGGATGATGTTGTCCTCGACCCGCTGGCCGTAGGGAGTCAGGTCTTGCCCATCACGATAGAAATTGCGCTGCCGCACCACGAGCGGGTCCAGGCCGAGCCGGCGCGCCACCGAGTCCAGGATCATCTCGATGGCCAGCGCCCCCTGCGGGCCGCCGAAGCCGCGGAAGGCGGTGTTGCTCTGGGTGTTGGTCTTCGCGCAATAGCCGTGCATCGCGACATGGGGCAGCCAGTAGGCATTGTCGAAATGGCAGAGCGCGCGGGCCATCACCGGGGCCGACAGATCGGCCGAGTGGCCACAGTTCGAAATCAGGTCGATCTCGGCGGCGAGGATGTGACCGGCGTCGTCGTAGCCGACCTGCCAGCGGTAGTCGAAGCCATGGCGCCGGCCGGTGATCATGAAGTCGTCGTCGCGGTCCACCCGCAGCTTGACCGGGCGACGCAGCTTGGTCGCGGCCAGCGCGGCGACGCAGGCGAACAGGGCCGACTGCGATTCCTTGCCGCCGAAGCCGCCCCCCATGCGCCGGCATTGCACCTGCACCTGGTGTGCGCTCCAGCCCAGCGCGTGGGCCAGCAGCTGCTGCATCTCGGACGGGTGCTGGGTCGAGCAGTGCACCAGCAGGCCCCGGTCCTCCTGCGGCAGCGCATAGGAAATCTGGCCCTCCAGATAGAACTGCTCCTGGCCGCCGACGGCCCACTCGCCGTCCAGCCGGTGCGGCGCGGCGGCCAGGGCCTGGGCCGGCTCGCCGCGCGTCAGATGCATTGGCGGGATCACATACTGGCCGGCGGCATGGGCCTCGCGAGCTGTCAACAGGGCGGGCAAGGGCTCGGCCTGGATCGCGGTCTTGGCCAGCGCGGCGGCGCGGCGCGCCAGCTCGCGATCTGTGGCGATCACCGCGAACACCGGCTGGCCCAGATAGCTCAAGGTGTCAGCGGCCAGGATGGGGTCGTCGTGCAGCAGCGGGCCGCAGTTGTTCTCACCGGGGAAGTCGGCGGCGGTCAGCACCGCGACGACGCCGGGCTGGCGCTTGATCAGCGCGATATCGATGGACAACAGCTTGCCATGGGCCATCGGCGACAGCCCCAGCGCGGCATGCAAGGTGCCTTGGGCCTCGGCGATGTCGTCGATGTAAGTGGCTTCACCGCTGACGTGCAGATGGGCGGACTCGTGGATGCGGCTGACGCCCACCTGGGGCAGGGCGGCCGTGGCGATGGGCAGGTCGAGAGGCTTGTTCATGCGGCACTCCCTTCCAGGCTGATGGCGCGCCAGACGCTTGTTGCCGAGGCGGCCAGCGGGGCCTGTTCGCGCGTCTCCAGCCAGAAGCGTTTCATCAGATTCTGCGCCACCTTCATGCGATAGGCGGCGCTGGCGCGCAGATCGCTCATCGGCTTGAAGTCCTGGCTCAGGGCAAGCGCTGCAGCGGCCACCGTGGCCTCATTCCAAGGCTGGCCCAGCACGGCGGCCTCGGCGCCGGCGGCGCGCCTGACGATGGCGGCCATGCCGCCGAAGACGAAGCGTGCCTCGCTGACAAGGCCTGCCGCATCCAGCCGCAGCTTCAACACCGCGCAGACGGCCGAGATATCGCTGTCATAGCGCTTGGAGATCTTGTAGGCGCGCAACCGGGCTTGCTGCAGGTCCGGCAGCGGCAGATGCAGGGCCTCGACGAACTCGCCGCTGAGCAGCGCGTTCTTCATATAGTCCAGATAGAAATCCTGCAGCGGCATGCGCCGCTGTGCCATGCCCTTGCGCAGCACGATGTCGGCCCCCAGCGCGATCAGCGCCGGCGCACCGTCGCCGATTGGCGAGCCGTTGGCGATATTGCCGCCCAGCGTGCCGGCATGGCGCACCGGCGGCGAGGCGAAGCGCAGCCACAGCTCGCGCAGCGGCGGGGCGGCCTCGGTCAGCGCGGCCCAGGCTTGTTCTAGCGAGGCGGCGGCGCCGATCCAGAGGCCGGGCGCTCCGGCAAAGTCTTCGCGGCGGATCTCGCGCAGCTCGTCGACGGCGCCGATATAGATCAGCTCGCCGACATCGCGGAACTGCTTGTTGACCCACAGGCCGATGTCGGTGGCCCCGGCCAGCACGCGGGCCTCGGGCTTGGCTTGGCGCAGCGCGGCGAAATCGGCCAAGCTGCGCGGCGCGTGAAACTGGTCCTCGCGGCCGGCGAAGGCCGGGTTGGGGGCGGCGTAGTGCAGCGGCGCGTCGGTCTGCAGCTCGGCCAGGGCCCGGGCCGCCGGCGCCAGGTCCAGGCGCTGCGGCGGCGCCTCGAACATGCGCTGGCCGGCGTCCAGGATGGGCCGGTAGCCGGTGCAGCGGCACAGATTGCCGGCCAGATCATCGGCCAGCTGCTGGCGGCTGGGCCGGGTGCCGGCTTCGCCGCCTTTTTCAAGGAAGCGCTCGTAGATGCCCTGCAGGCTGATCACGAAGCCGGGTGTGCAGAAGCCGCATTGCGAGCCATGGCAGTCGATCATGGCCTGCTGCACCGGGTTCGGCGCGGCCGCGCTGCCCAGATCCTCGACCGTGATCAGCGCCAGTCCGTCCAGCGTGGGCAGGAACTGGGTGCAGGCGTTGACATTGCGCAGCGCGAGCTTGCCGTCCTTGCGCAGCTCGCCGACCAGCACCGTGCAGGCGCCGCAATCGCCCTCGGCGCAGCCTTCCTTGCTGCCGCTGCAGCCGTGTTCGCGCAGGTATTGCAGCACCGTGGTGGTCGGGGCCAGGCCGGCCACGCTCTGGATCTCGCCCTGGTGGAAAAAGCGGATCGGACGTTGGGGACGGCTGCTGGGGGTACTCATGGCGCGCTCTGGTGGATGATTTCGCACCTTAATCCTTCTGGGTCGCTTGCATATACGATCAAGGGCATGGTTGGCATAAGGGATATCGTATGACGCGGCGCGGAGATTTCGACAAGATCGAGCTTCAACTCGTGCGGGTTCTGCACACCGTGATTGCCGAGCGCAGTGTTTCCCGGGCCGCGATGCGCCTGAACAGCAGTCAACCCGCCGTCAGCGCCCAGCTGCGGCGGCTGCGCGAGCTCACCGGCGACGCGCTGCTGGTGCGCAGCGGCGCCGGCATGACGCCCACCGCCGCCGCGCTGGAGCTGCTGGCGCCGGCAGAGCGCCTGCTGCGCGAGGCGGATACCCTGTTCGGAGCCCGTGAGCGGGCCGGCCGCAGCAGCGGCTTCGATCCCTCCACTGCCACGCTGCGCTACCGTATCGCTGCCAGCGACTACCTGGACCCCTTCTTTTTGCCGGCCCTGGTGGCCCAGCTGCAGCGCGCCGCGCCGGGTGTGCAGCTGGACCTGCAGCCCTTGTCCGCCGAGTACGACTACCGCGCCAGCCTGGCTCGGGGCGAGGTCGATCTGGTGATCGGCAACTGGCTGCAGCCGCCCGAGGAGCTGCACCTGGGCCGCCTGCTCAGCGACGAGGTGGTCTGCCTGATGGCGGCCGATCACCCGCTGGCCAAGGCGCGCAGCTGGACCATCGAGCGCTACCTGGCCTGTCAGCATCTGGCGCCCATGCCCTTGAGCCCCGGCCAGCCGGGCGTGATCGACCAGCATCTGGCCAGCCAGGGCCTGAGCCGCCAGATCGCGGTGCGCAGCGCGCACTTCGGTCAGCTGCCCGAGATGGTGGCGCGCAGCCTCTTGGTGCTGACCACCGGCCGGCTCTTCTGTTCCCGTTATCTGGACCGGCTGCCGGTGCGCATCGTGCGCTGCCCGGTGGTTTTCCCGGCGATGGCCTATTACCAGCTCTGGCACGAGCTCAGCCATGGCAGCGCGGCGCTGCGCTGGCTGCGCGAGCAGGTGCGCGAGGTCGCGCGCGGCCTGGTCAGCGAAGCGCCCGCCTCCGCGAAAGTCCGTGCCTGAGACAATGACGAATCTATGAATCCGACACCCGAAAAACTGGCCCTGCGCGGCGATCTGCTGGACTTCACCGGGCTGCCCGGCTGGGCCGAGCTGGACAGCCCGGCCGTGCGCTACCGACCCGATCACTGGCTGCTGATCGAGAACGGCCGCATCGCCGGCTGCCAGCCCGAAGCGCCCGACGCCAGCTGGACCCGGCAGGACCATGCCGGCAAGCTGATCCTGCCCGGCTTCATCGACACCCATGTGCACTGCCCGCAGCTGGATGTGATCGCCTCCTATGGCACCGAGCTGCTGGACTGGCTGAACACCTACACCTTCCCGGCCGAGTGCCGCTATGCCGACCCGGCCGTGGCCCGCCATGGCGCGGCGCGCTGTCTCGATGCGCTCCTGGCCCATGGCACGACCTCGGCCGTCGTGTTCCCAACGGTGCACAAAGTCTCTGCCGAGGCCTTGTTCGAGGAGGCCGCGCAGCGCGGCATGCGCCTGATCACCGGCAAGGTGCTGATGGACCGCCATGCGCCCGAGGCGCTGCGGGACGATGTGGCGGGCGCTGAGCGCGACTGCATCGATCTGATCCAGCGTTTCCATGGCCGCGAGCGTCTCGCCTATGCGGTAACCGTGCGCTTCGCGCCGACCAGCACGCCAGGGCAGCTGGCCATGGCCGGCGCTTTATGCCGCGCCGATGCCTCGCTCTATATGCAGACCCATGTGGCCGAGAACCGCAGCGAGGTCGAGTGGGTCAGTCAGCTCTTCCCCGATGCGCGCAGCTATCTGGATGTCTACGCCCGCGAGGGCCTGCTGCACCCGAAGGCGGTGCTGGCCCATGGCATCTGGCTGGACGCGGCCGACCGCAAGGTGCTGGCCGACAGCGGCGCCCAGGTGGCCTTTTGCCCCTCGTCGAATCTGTTCCTGGGCAGCGGGCTGTTCGACTGGGTGGCGGCGCGCGAGGCCGGTTTTGCGGTCAGCACGGCCAGTGATGTCGGCGGTGGCACCTCGCTGAGCATGCAGCGCAATCTGCTGGACGGCTACAAGGTTCAGGCCATGGCCGGACAGCGCCTGACGGCCTGGGCGGCCCTGCATGCGGCCACCCTGGGCGCGGCCCAGGGCCTGGGTTTGCAGCAGGAGATCGGCCACTTCGGCCTCGGTACACTGGCCGACTTTTGCGTCTGGGACTGGGCTTGCGGGCCCGTGGCCCGGGCGCGCGATGAGCGTGTCAAGGGCTTGCACGAGCGGGTGTTTGCCTGGATGAGCGTGTCGGACGAACGCAATCTGGTGGCCAGCGATGTGGCCGGCCGGCCCCGTTACCACCGCAGCGACCACATCGCGCCATGACCCTGCGCCTCGAACTCACGGGCATCAGCAAGCAGTACCCGGCCGTCAAGGCCAATGACGGCATCGGCCTCACCGTCGCACCCGGCCAGATCCATGCGGTGCTGGGCGAGAACGGGGCCGGCAAGTCCACGCTGATGAAGATCATCTACGGCGCGGTCCAGCCCGACGAGGGCCAGATCCGCTGGAACGGCCAGCCGGTCACGATCAAAAGCCCGGCCCAGGCGCGGGCTCTGGGCATCAGCATGGTCTATCAGCATTTCTCGCTGTTCGACACCTTGACCGCAGCCGAGAACGTCTGGCTGGGCCTGGACAAGTCCCAGTCGCTGGCCGAGGTCTCGGCCCGCATCGAGCAGGTCGCGGCCACCTACGGGCTGGCGGTCGATCCGGCGCGGCCGGTGCACAGCCTGTCGGTGGGTGAGCGCCAGCGCGTCGAGATCGTGCGGGCGCTATTGACTAACCCTCAGCTCTTGATCCTCGACGAGCCGACCTCGGTGCTGACGCCGCAGGCGGTCGCCACCTTGTTCGTCACGCTGCGCCAGCTGGCCGACAAGGGCTGCTCCATCCTCTACATCAGCCACAAGCTCGACGAGATCCGCGCGCTATGCCATCACTGCACGGTGCTGCGGGCGGGCAAGGTCACCGGCGAGGTGGACCCGCGCACGCAGAGCAATGACCAGCTCTCGCGCCTGATGATTGGCGCCGAGCCGCCCAGGCTCAACCATCAGGCACGGCCGGTCGGCGAGCTGGCGCTGGAGCTCCAGGGTCTGAGCCTGGCCAAGGCCTCGCCCTTCGGCACCAGCCTGGAAGATCTGGCGCTGCAACTGCACGCCGGCGAGATCGTCGGCATTGCCGGCGTCTCGGGCAATGGCCAGCAGGAGCTGATGGCGGCGCTGTCGGGCGAGGACCCGCGCGCCGCGCCGGGCTCGCTGCGGCTGTTCGGCCAGGACATTGCCCGCGCCAGCGCGCGCCAGCGCCGCAAGCTGGGTTTGCACTTCGTGCCCGAGGAGCGGCTGGGCCGCGGCGCGGTGCCGACCTTGTCGCTGGCGCAGAACACCTTGCTGACCCGCACCGAGGCGGTCAAGGCCGGCGGCTGGATCGCGCAGGGCCAGGTGCGGCAGATGGCGGCCGAGCTGATCGCGCGATTCAATGTGCGTGCCGGCGGCCCGGACGCGGCGGCCAAAAGCCTGTCGGGTGGCAATCTGCAGAAGTTCCTGGTCGGGCGTGAGATCGCGGCCAGGCCCCGCGTGCTGATCGTTGCGCAGCCGACCTGGGGTGTCGATGTCGGGGCGGCGGCGCAGATCCGTGGCGAGCTCTTGAAGCTGCGCGATGCCGGCTGTGCGCTGCTGGTGGTCAGCGAGGAACTGGACGAGCTGTTCGAGATCAGCGACCGGCTGCTCGTGATGGCCAAGGGGCGCTTGTCGCCGGCCGTGCCGGTGGCCGAGGCCACGGTGGAAAAGATTGGAGAGTGGATGAGCGGCTTGTGGACGACGGAGGGTGGCCATGCTCAAGCTTGAGAGCCGGCCACAGCCGTCGAAGTGGATGTCGGTGGCCTCGCCGCTGCTGGCGCTGGCCATCACCGTGGTGCTGGGCCTCTGGCTGTTCGTGCTGCTGGGCAAGGACCCGCTGCGCGGCTTGCAGATGTTCTTCTGGGAGCCGGTCAAGAGCGCCTATGCCTGGAGCGAGTTGGGCATCAAGGCCACGCCGCTGATCCTGATCGCCTTGGGCCTGGCTGTGTGCTTTCGCTCCAACGTCTGGAATATCGGCGCCGAAGGCCAGTTCATCGTCGGCGCGCTGGCCGGCGGTTGGGTCGCGATGCAGGCAACACCTGACACCGGCCGCAGCATCGTCCTGCTGATCCTGCTGGCCGGCATGGCCGGCGGCATGGCCTGGGCCGGCATCACCGCGCTCTTGCGCGACCGTTTCAACGCCAGCGAGATCCTGGTCAGCCTGATGCTGGTCTATGTGGCCGATCTGCTGCTGGGTTATCTGGTCTACGGCCCCTGGAAGGACCCGCAGGGCTACAACTTCCCGCAGACCATCAGCTTCCTGGCGTCGACCAAGATCCCGCGCCTCATCGACGGGCTGCGCATCCATATCGGCGTGCTGATCGCGCTGGGCGCGGTGCTGGCCTTCTGGCTGTTCCTGTTTCGCAGCTATGCCGGTTTTGCGCTGCAGGTCGGCGGGCTGGCGCCGGCGGCCGCACGCTATGCCGGCTTCTCCTCGCGCCGCGCGCTGTGGACGGCCTTGCTGCTGTCGGGCGGCATGGCCGGGCTGGCCGGGGCGCTGGAAGCGGCCGGGCCGCTGGGCCAGCTGACGCCCTATGTGCCGGCCGGCTACGGCTTCGCCGCCATCATCGTGGCCTTTGTCGGCCGCCTGCATCCGGTGGGCATCGTGTTCTCGGGCATTCTGATGAGCATGTTCTATATCGGCGGCGAGCTCGCGCAGTCGCGCATGGGCCTGCCCAAATCGATCACCGGCGTGTTCCAGGGCCTGCTGCTGTTCACGCTGCTGGCCTGCGACACCTTGATCCACTACCGCCTGCGCTGGCGTCTGAAGGCCTGACGATGGAAAGCTACGCACTGCTGGTCGCTGCGGCGATGAACGCCGGCACCTTGCTGGCCATCGCCGCGCTGGGCCTCTTGATCAACGAGCGGGCCGGCATCGTCAACCTCGGCGCCGAGGGCATGATGCTGGTGGCGGCCATCGCCGGCTTCGCCACTGCGGTCCACACCGGCAGCGATGTGCTGGCCTTCGCGGCCGGCATGGGGGCGGGGGCGCTGATGGCCGGCGCCTTCGGCGTGCTGGTGATCTGGCTCAACACCAACCAGTACGCGGCCGGCCTGGCGCTGAGCCTGTTCGGCAGCGGTTTCTCGGCCTTTGTCGGCATCGGCTATGTGCAGGAGAAACTGCTGGAGCGGCCGCGCTTTGCGCTGCCCTGGCTCGGCGATATCCCGCTGCTGGGCCCGGCGCTGTTCCGCCAGCATCCCGTCGTCTATCTGGCGATCGCGCTGACGGTGTTGCTGGCCTGGTTTCTCTACCGCTCGCGCGCGGGCCTGGTGCTGCGCGCGGTCGGCGAGTCGCCCGAGTCGGCTCATGCGCTGGGCTATCCGGTGCGGCGCATCCGGCTGGCTGCGGTGATGAGCGGCGGCGCGCTGTGCGGGCTGGCCGGCGCCTATGTCTCGGTGATCTACACGCCGCTGTGGGTCGAAGGCATGATGGCCGGCAAGGGCTGGATCGCGCTGGCGCTGACGACCTTCGCGACCTGGCGCCCGGCGCGCGTCTTGCTAGGGGCTTATCTGTTCGGCTTTGTCACGATGCTGCAGTTCCATCTGCAGGGCCAGGGCGTGCAGATCGCCAGCCAGTTTCTGTCGATGCTGCCCTATCTGTCCACCATCGTCGTGCTGGTGCTGATCTCCAGCAACGCGAGCTTCATCCGTGCCAATATGCCGGCCTCGCTGGGCAAGCCGTTTTTTCCGGGTTCCTGACCGAAACAATGCAACTGTGGAGAGTGCAATGAGCATCAAGAAGAGCAAACGCGATCTGCTGAAACTGGCCGGCTGGTCCTCGCTGGCCGCTACCGCCGCCCTGGTGGGCTGCGGCAAGAAGGAGGAGGTGGCCGCGCCGGCTGCCGCATCCGAGCCGGCCTCGGCCGCCGCTGCGCCCAAGCCCGAGCCGCTGAAGATCGCCTTCGCCTATGTCGGCCCGGTCGGCGATGGCGGCTGGACCTTTGCGCATGACAACGGCCGCAAGGCGGTCGAGAAGGAATTCGGCGACAAGATCGTCACCAGCTATGTCGAGAAGGTGCCCGAGTCGGCCGATGCCGAGCGGGTCTTCCGCGATATGGTGGGGCAGGGCAACAAGCTGATCTTCGGCACCACCTTCGGCTATATGGAGCCGATGATGAAGGTCGCGCCCGATGCCAAGGACGTCAAGTTCGAGCATGCCACCGGCTACAAGCAGGCCGAGAACCTGCGCAGCTACGACTCGCGCACCTATGAGGGCGCCTATATGGCCGGCGTGATCGCCGGCAAGATGACCAAGAGCAACACGCTGGGCGTGGTCGGCTCCATCCCGATTCCCGAGGTGATCCGCAATATCAACAGCTTCACGCTGGGCGCGCAGAGCACCAATCCTAAGATCAAGGTCAAGGTGGTCTGGGTCAACGAGTGGTTCAACCCGCCCAAGGAGACCGAGGCCGCGCAAAGCCTGATCAACGGCGGCGCCGATGTGCTGATGCAGAACACCGACTCGTCGGCCGTGCTGCAGACCGCCGAGAAGAACGGCAAATACGCCTTCGGCTGGGATTCGGACATGACGGCCTATGGCCCCAAGGCTCACCTGGGCTCGGCCATCATCAACTGGGCGCCTTACTACATCGCCTCGGTGCGCGAGGCGCTGGACGGCAAGTGGACGGCCGGTGCCGGCAAGCATGCCTGGTGGGGCGTCAAGGAAGGCGCGATCGATATGGTCTCGATCAATGAGGTCGTGCCGGCCGAGGTCAAGGCCCAGATCGACACGATACGTGCCGGCCTGAAGGACGGCTCCTTCTCGATCTGGAAGGGCCCGATCACCGGCCAGGACGGCAAACCGGTGCTCAAGGACGGCGAGGTCGCCGACGACAAATTCCTGTCGGGCGTGAACTTCTATATCAAGGGCGTCGAGGGCAAGGTGCCCAGCGGCAAGTAAGCCAACACTGCCCCCCGCGCGCTTTGTGCGGGGGGCAGGTCGGCCCCGCGAATCCGCAGTCCGTCAGAAACCCTGTGCGGCCGCGGGGCCGGTCTCTCTATAGTCCGCGTCTTACCGGCTGCATGCAGCGGGGATCAGTGACAAGGAGAGACGATTGAACATCCGTATCCACAAGGCCGCACTGCTGGCCGGCTGCCTGATGCTGGCCGGCGCCTCGGCGCTGGCGGCCCCGGCGACTCCGAAGCCTGCGGCCGAGCACGGCAAGGCCGTCAAGCGCTACAGCATCGAGCAGTTCATGGCGACGACCCGCATCAGCGGCGCCTCGTTCTCGGCCGATGAAAAACGCATCCTGTTCTCCAGCAATGCCTCGGGCATCGTCAATGTCTACAGCATGGCGGTGGCCGGCGGCGAGCCGCAGGCGCTGACCCGCTCGACCACCGACAGCAATTACGCGGTCAGCTACTTCCCGGCCGACGACCGCGTGCTGTTCACCCGCGACCAGGGCGGCAATGAGCAGAACCATCTCTATGTGCGCGAGCTCGACGGCACGGAGAAAGACCTGACCCCCGGCGACAAGCTCAAGGCCATCTTCGCCGGCTGGGCCCATGACGACAGCGCCTTCTATGTCGCGACCAATGAGCGCGATGCGCGCTTTCACGACCTCTACCGCGTCGACACCAAGACCTATGCCCGCAGCCTGGTCTACAAGAACGAGCAGGGCCTGAGCGTCAGCGAGATCAGCCGCGACGGCCGCTGGATCGCGCTGGTCAAGACCAACACGACGGCCGACTCGGACGTCTATCTCTACGACACCCAGACCCAGCAGACGACGCACATCACGCCGCACCAGGGCGTCGCTTCCTTCGAGGCGGCCAGCTTCACGCCGGACTCCAAGCGCCTGCTGCTGCTGTCCAACGAGGGCAGCGAGTTCAGCCGCCTGGTGGCGTATGAGCTGGCCAGCGGCGCCAGGAGCGAGTTCGAGAAGGCGGACTGGGACATCCTGTTCAGCGAGTACTCGCGCGACGGGCGCTACCGCGTCACCGGCATCAATGCCGATGCCAGCGTGCAGGTGCGCCTGAGCGGGCCGGACGGCAAACCGCTGGCCCTGCCCAAGCTGCCCGAGGGCCAGATCCGCGGCCCGCGCTTCTCGCGCAGCGGCAAGCAACTGGCTTTCTATGTCAACGGCGACCGCGCGCCCAGCAATCTCTTCGTCTACGACCTCGGCAGCAAGCAGGTGCGCCAGCTGACGCAAAGCCTGTCCAAGGCTATAGACCCGAACGATCTGGTCGAGGCCCGCATCGTGCGCTTCAAGTCCTTCGACGGTCTGGTGATCCCCTCGGTCTATTACGAGCCCAAGGGCGCCTCGGCCAAGCACAAGGTGCCGGCCGTGGTGCTGGTGCACGGCGGCCCCGGCGGCCAGACCACGCGCGGCTACTCGGTGCTGTCGCAATACCTGGCCAACCAGGGCTATGCGGTGCTGGGCATCAATAACCGCGGCAGCTCGGGCTATGGCAAGAGCTTCTTCACCGCCGATGACGGCAAGCATGGCCGCGAGCCGCTGTGGGACTGCATCGAGGCCAAGACCTGGCTCGCCAGCACCGGCGTGATCGACCCCGAGCGCATCGCCATCATGGGCGGCTCCTACGGCGGCTATATGACCCTGGCGGCGCTGGCCTTCCGGCCCGAGGCCTTCAAGGTGGGCGTGGACATCTTCGGCGTCTCCAACTGGCTGCGCACCCTGGAATCGATCCCGCCTTACTGGGAGAGCTTCCGCCAGGCGCTCTATCAGGAGGTCGGCGATCCGGTCAAGGACAAGGACTTCCTGATCGCCACCTCGCCGCTGTTCCACGCCAAGAACATCCGCGTGCCGCTGCTGGTGGTGCAGGGCGCCAACGATCCGCGCGTCATCAAGCCGGAGAGCGACGAGATCGTCGAGGCGGTCAAGAAGAACGGCGTGCCGGTCGACTACCTGGTGTTCGACGACGAGGGCCACGGCTTCGCGAAGAAGAAGAACGAGGCCGAGGCCTTCCGGCGCATCGTCGAGTTCCTCGACAAGCATCTGAAGGGCTGATGACCGCGCCCGACACCAGCCGGCGCCAGTACGCGCGGCGCATGAACCGGCTGCTGGATCATATCGATGCGCACCTGGACAGCCCGCTGG
This sequence comes from Paucibacter sp. XJ19-41, assembly GCF_028462495.1. Taxonomy (NCBI): domain Bacteria; kingdom Pseudomonadati; phylum Pseudomonadota; class Betaproteobacteria; order Burkholderiales; family Sphaerotilaceae; genus Roseateles; species Paucibacter sp. XJ19-41. The sequence continues at coordinate 47,019 of NZ_JAQOWX010000021.1, read as the reverse complement.
ACCTCGAGGCGCTGGCCGCGCTGGCGCATTTCTCGCCCTTCCATTTCCACCGCCTGTTCGCGGCCTGGATGGGCGAGACCCTGGGCGCCTATCTGCAGCGGCGGCGCCTGGAGGCGGCCGCGCAAGGCCTGACCCTGATGCCGGAAGCCTCGGTGCTGCAGGTGGCGCTGCGCGTCGGTTTCGGCTCGGGCGAGGCTTTCGCGCGCGCCTTCAAGCTGCATTTCGGCTGCACGCCCACGGCCTGGCGCGCCGGGTCGACCGAGCGCTGGGGCCGCTATCTGCAGGCCCAGCGCGAGCAGCTGGCGCAACTCCGCAAGCTCGATCAGGACGGGCGGAGCATCGGCTCCGAAGATGGCGACTCCTGCAACTTCATCGAGTCACACAGCATGCAAGTCGAGATCAAGACCCTGGCGCCGCAGCGCATCGCCTATCTGCGCTACATCGGCGCCTATGGCCCGGCCGTCACCCAGTTCTGGGGCGAGAAAGTCGCGCCCTGGATGCAGGCCGAGGGCCTGCTCGGCCGGCCCAGCTATGGCATCAGCCATGACGATCCCAGCGTCACGCCGGCCGATCGCTGCCGCTACGACGCGGCCGTGGCCGTGCCGCCCGACTACCAGGCCAGCGGCGAGGCCAGCATCACCGAGCTGCCCGGCGGGCGCTATGCGGTGGCGCGCTTCGAGGGCAGCGGCGCCGAGATCGGCGCGGCCTGGTCCGCGCTGTTCCGCGAGTGGCTGCCCAGCTCCGGCCTGCGCTGCGACGGCCGGCCCTGCTTCGAGCACTATGCCGACGAGAACAGCTACGACCCGGCGACCGGCCGCTTCAGTTGCGAGATCTGCATTCCGGTGGTCAAGCTCTGAGCCTGCCCGGGGCTAGAGCTTGATCTCCAGCCGCAGCTGCCAGTTCATGAATGTGCGGCCGTAGTTCTCGCTCGTGATGGACTTGTCGGCCGTCGTGATCACGCTGCCGGTGTCGTAGTCCAGCGGCACCAGATTGCCGCCGGACAGGCGCAACGCGGTGCTGCGGTTGATGTTCCACAGCGCGAAGGCGTCGATGACCTGGCGGCGCGGCACGCTGCTGGACTGGATCAGGGTCTGCTGGATGGTCGTGGCCGGCACCCAGTTGACGCTGGCACCCAGGGTCAGCGGCAGGCTGCGCAGCCGGTAGTCGGCGCCCAGATTGGCGGTGTAGCGGGGTTGCTGGTCCAGCGTGTTGTTGGGGCCGGGGATGCCGGCGCCCTGGGAGCGGAAGAAGCTGATATAGCTGCGCCGCGAGACGGGCAGGGCGTCTTCGATGAACTCGTCGAGCCGGAACTTGGCCTCCAGCTCGATGCCGCGCGTGACGGCCTTGCCGATATTGCTGGGCCGCGCCACCCAGCGCGGCTCGGTGGACCAGGACACGCTCTCCAGCGTGGTGGTCGTGCGTATCAAATCCTTGATGCGGCGCGCGAACAGGCTGACGCTGAGCACCCCGCCCTTGCTCAGATAGCGCTCCAGCGCCAGGTCGATGCCGGTGGCCATCTCGGGCTTCAGATCGGGGTTGCCGACCCGGTCCGCATAATTGGGTTCGTTGGCGCCGCCGGGGAACTGGGCATTGATCACCGGGCGGGCGATCAGGTCCTGGGTGTTGGGGCTGCGGTAGCTGCGCGTCAGGCTCATGCGGACCTGGTCGCGGCTCTTCTCGTCGGGCTTCCAGACCGCATGCAGCAGCGGGGTCCAAACCGAAGAGTCGTTCTTGACGTTGTAGTTGCGCGCATCGCTCTCGGTACGTATGCCCTCCCAGCGCAGGCCGGCATAGGCCGACCAGTTGGCGTTGTGCTTCCACTCGTCCTGCGCATAGGCGGCCAGGCGCAGGCTGGAGGCCTCGAACTCGTCGCCGAACTCCTCCAGCGCCATCACCCGCATGCCGTCCATCAGGCTGCGCCGGGTCTGGCTGCGGCGGTTGCCCTCGGCCTCCAGGCCGGCCACCAGGCTGTGCTCCTCGGCCATCAGGTGCGAGAGCTTGGCGCCCAGGTTCCAGGAGCGGTCGCGGTTGCGGCTGGCCTCCAGCTGGTCGGGCAGCGGCTCGTTCTTGAGCCATTCGCGGCGCAGGCTCTCGCTGTCCATATCGGCGCGGCCGATGGCGCCGCGCAGCTCCAGCCGCGTGTCCTCGCCGAGCCGGCGATTCAGCGTGCCATTCAAGCGCAGCAGGCTGAAGTCGCTGTCGTTGCGGGTCTGCGCGGTGTCGTAGTGCAGCATCCCGTTGCTGGCGTCCTGCCGGCGCAGGCTGCTGCTCGTGCCCTTGGCAGCCGCCAGCATCGGCATCAAGGTCAGCGTGTCGCCACCGGCGAGCCGCCACTGGATGCGGGCGTTCAGATTGACGCGGCGGCGATCATCCTCGCTCTGGCCGGTGTTGCGCTGCTCGTTGAGGATCAGGCCGTCCGAGAGGCGGCGGGTCGTGGCCAGGCTGTCGGCATCGTCGCGCCGCTTGCTCTCGCCGGCATTGACCGAGAGGCTGTAGGCGCTGCCCTCATCGTCGAGCTTGTCGTTGCGGGTCCAGGAGAATTGCGGGCTGACGGTGCCGCGCTCGCCGGCCAGTGCCAGCGCCACATCGTTGAGCTTTTTCTGCAAGGCCTCGCGCAGCACGATATTGATCGTGCCGGCCACCGCGCGGGCGCCGTACTCGGCGGTCGGCGCGCGCATCACCTCGATGCGCTCGATCTGGTCAGGCAGCAGCTCCTCCAGCGAGAAGCTCGGTGGCATGCGCTCGCCGTTGACCAGGATCTGCGTGTAGCCGCCGCCCATGCCGCGCATGCGCACGCCGCCGCCGCGCCCGGGACGGCCGCCGAGGGTGACGCCGGGCAGGCGCTTGAGTGTGTCGGCGACGCTGGGATCACCGAAGCGGTCCAGCTCCTCGCGGCCGATGATGATCTTGGAGGCGGTGGAGGCGCGGCGCTGCACCGTGTCGCTGGGGCCGCCCTGGATCTGCACCCGGTCGAGCTGCTCGGGGCTGGCGGTCGGCGGGCGTGCCGGTCGCCGCTGCGGGGCGGGCGACGGCGGCTTGGCAGCCGGGGCGCTGTCGGGCGTGCCCTGGGCCTGGGCGGCCCAGGGCAGCAGGCTCAGCGCAAGGCTCAGGACCAGGGGGCGGAATGGCGGACGACGGAATGGGCTGGACGGCATGGAGACGAGCGCGAGCCTCGAAGCTGGAGGATGGCGGGCGAAGCATCTCATGTCCGCAGCGGGCTCTCGCCGTGCCGCTGCCGGGTTTAAGTTTCTTTACAGAGCTGTGTGTCTTTTGAAGCGCAAACCCTTGATGCGGGCGCTGTCCACGATCAAGTCGCTGACGGCGTGATCATGGCCGTACTCGGCCCGCAAGAGCAGATGGGTGGGCGCCCAGTAGCCGGCGCCGCGCAGCTCGAACAGCCGATCGTCCAGGCCGTGCAGGGTCCAGGCCTGCTGCGCCTTCAGCAGCGGCCCCTGGACCCAGACGCGCAGACCCTGCTCATGGGCCTCAATGCGCCACCGCGTCGCGATGTCCTCGCACCAGTAGTCGCCGGCCAGCCCGGCCGGCAGCGCCGCCCGGCTCGTGACGCGCCGGCAATCGACGCTGCGGCCGGCGCCCATGCCCAGCCGCAGGCCACCGTCCTGCTGCAAACCCAGCAGCTCGAATTCATAGGCGCCGCGCAGCGGCAGCCAGCGG
>NZ_JAQOWX010000021.1:0-43216 GCF_028462495.1 Paucibacter sp. XJ19-41 | reverse complement strand
ATCGGCGCCGCGCCGCGGCAGCCAGCGGCCCTCGGCCTCGGGCTGCAGCTCGAAGCTGGCCCCCCATTGCTGGGCCATCAGCCGCCCGCCCTGCAGGCTCAGCTCGAAGAGCTGGCCCTGCTCGGCGTTCAGCCATGTGCCGAGCAGGGCCGCTGCGGCATCCGGGCGGGGCGCCGGCGCCGGCCGGTCCAGCACCAGCCGGGCGATGTCGCGGGCGATCTTGTAGGGGTTCTGCGCCCCGTCATTGCTGATCACGACCACGGCCAGCTGCGCCTCGGGCAGCAGCAGGAACTCGGTGCGGTAGCCGGGCCACAGGCCGCCATGGCCCAGCGCCGCGAACTCGTCCAGGCGGCTGTGCTCCAGGCCATAGGCATAGGGCGAGTCCGCGCCCTGGTTCAGCGGCACCCGCGCGCCCAGCGCCTCGGCCAGATCGGCCACGCCCGGCGTCGGCTGCAGCAGATGGGCCGCCCACAGCAGCAGGTCCGGCACGCTGGAGACCAGACCGCCTTCGCCGCCATGCTCGAAGCCGTGCTGGGCGCGCCGCCAGCCGCCTTGACCATCCGGCAGATAGGGCGAGGCCAGGCCCGGCAGCGGCACATCGCTTTCGACCAGCATCGCGGTCGAGCCCATGCCCAGCGGGCCGAAGAACTCGGCCTGCAGCAAGGCATCCAGACTCTGGCCGGAGACCCGCTCGACAATCAGGCCCAGCAGCGCGAAGCCGCTATTGCAATAGAGAAAGCGGCTGCCGGGCGCGAAGTTCAGATGGCTGTTGCGCGCCATCGCGGCCAGCAGGCCGGCCCGGTCGACCCGCTGGTCCAGATTGACGCCGCCCAGGCGCAGCAGCTCCAGCACATCCGGCAGGCCGCTGGTGTTGCGCATCAGATGGCCTATCGTCACGCGCTCGGGCAGGGCCGCCAGCTCGGGCACATGGCTGCGCACATCGTCGTCCTGGCTCAGCAGGCCGCGCCGCTCCAGCAGCAGGGCTGCGGCCACGGTGAACTGCTTGGACACCGAGGCGATGCGAAAGCGCGTGTCGCCGCGGATCGGCGTGAGCTGGCTCAGGCTGGCCAGGCCGTAGCCCTGGTTCAGCAGCACCTCGCCCTTGCGCAGCACGCCGACGGCAAGACCTGGCACCGCACGACCGGCCAGGTCGGCAAACAGGGCATCGACTTTGCTGTGCAGATCGGTCTTCATCGCGGGCATCTCCTGTGTCGAGCCAGTGTCGCATGCGGTTCGGGCAGCGCCGTGCGAGCGCCGCACCGCTCATCCCTCACCTCGCTTCGAGCGTATGTGCGCATGCGCCGCCCGCCCGCGCGCCTTCCACTCACTGAGCCGGGCGCGCCGTTCCAGCGGCCCCATGCTGTCGCGGCCGGCCTCGCGCTGCAGCTTCTGATAGCTCTTCAGCCGCGCCGGCGGCAGCGCGGCACGCACCGCGCAGCCGGGCTCGTCGCCATGCGTGCAGTTGCGGAAGCGGCATTCGCGGGCCAGGCCGAGCACATCGTCGAAGGCCTGATCCAGCTCGGCCGCGCTGGCATCGATCTGCAGGCCGCGCAGGCCCGGCGTGTCGATGATGCAGGCGCCGTCGGCCGTGCGGTGCAGGCTGCGCACCGTGGTCGTGTGGCGGCCGCGGCTGTCGTCCTGGCGCACGCCGCCGGTGTCCTGCAGCGCCACCTCGCACAGCGTGTTGGTCAGGGTCGACTTGCCGGCGCCGCTGGAGCCCAGCAGCACCAGGGTCTGGCCCAGGCCCAGCCAGGGTGCCAGTTGCGCGCGCGTGCCGGCCTGCGTGCCGTCTACCGCCAGCACGTCCATCACCGCATTGCGGCTCAGCGCCAGATGCTCGCGCAGCTCGGCCACCCGGGCCGCCACATCGCGGCACAGATCGGCCTTGCTGAGCACGACGACGGCCGGCACGCCCGAGCCGCGCACCAGCACCAGATAGCGGTCCAGCCGGGCCAGGTTGAAGTCATGGTCCAGCCCCATGAGCAGCAGCGCGGTGTCGACATTGCTGACCAGGGCCTGGCGCTGGCCGTTCGGGTCGCGGCGGCTCAGGCTGTTGAGCGGCGGCAGCAACTCGTGCACCCAGGTCTCGCCCAGCGCGTTGCGGCGCGCCAGCACCCAGTCGCCGACGGCCAGCTGGCGCGAGTCGGCGAACAAGGCCTGTTGCAGCGCCGGCAGTGCGCGGGCGCGGCAGGCGCCCTGTTCGGATTGCAGGCCCAGCTGGTCGCGCTGGACTTCGGTGATGCGCCACAGCGTGGCGTCCTGGCGCCAGTCAAGCTGGGCGAGTTGAGGAAGCAGGGACAGGTTCAGGCCCAGCGGACGCAGGGCCTCGATAAGGGTGGTGGTGAGCATGGTGATGGAATGACAAACAGGCGAACGAAGGAAACCCTGGCCGATGCACGCAGCATCGGGCGGGAAGGTCGTCGTGTTGTCGGCCGCTCACCAGCGGCGGGGCGCTCGCAAACTCAGGCGTTCGCGCAGCCCAGAGCCAGCAGGATGTCGGCCGACAGCGGCAGGGCAAGATCATGTGCAGCCATAGCGGACTCCTGTGTGGGTGGATGAAGGAGCGCAGTGTGCGGCGCTCGGACGGGCAGCGTCAAGCATCGGCGTGGGTCTGTCGCCACAGCCCCATAAGCAAAGGGCCACCACCTTGCGGTGTGGCCCTCGTGGCTTCCGGACATGCCACCGATGTGGCAAGACGGTGTTACTGAGTGACGCTGGTGACGGGTTCCAGAGCTCTGCCCAATCTGCAGCCGGTTTTGTTTGTCTCAGTGCTTCGCATTGTGCACGCGCTTTGTGACGGTGATTTGACGAGAAGCAAGGGAATGGCGATCCAGTCTTGGTCCGCAGTTCTTTACACAGGCTTCAAGGGACCGGTACATGGCTCTGCCATCATGGCCCTGTCTTCACAAAGGCGATGCCCATGCGCTTGTTCTCCCCCCGATGGCTGCTGCCGGCCCTGGTTTCGCTGGCCGGCTGTGCCGATCTGGCCCCGCCCTATGCAAGACCCGACCCCGCCGTGCCTTATGCAGACCAGGCCGCTCAACCGGCGGCGAGTGAGGCTGCCGAGCTGGGTTGGCGCGCCTTCTTCAGCGATCCGCGCCTGCGCGCGGTGGTGGGCTTGGCCCTGACCCATAACCGCGATCTGCGCGTCGCGGCGCTGAATGTCGAGCGGGCCCGCGCCCAGTCCCGTATCAGCGATGCGGCCCGCTTGCCCAGTGTCAATCTCGGCGCCGGCGCCAGCCGCTCCGACAACGGAACAAGCCTGTCGGCCAGCGTTGGCCTGGCCGGCTTCGAGCTGGACCTGTTCGGCCGTGTCAAGAACCTCGGCGAGGCGGCGCTGCAGAGCTATCTGGCCACGGACGAATCACGCCGCAGCGTGCAGATCAGCCTGGTGGCCGAGACGGCCAATGCCTGGCTGAGCCTGGCGGCCGATCTGGAGCGGCAGCGCCTGGCTCAGCAGACCCTGGACACACGCCAGCGCAGCTATGCGCTGACCCAGCGCATGCACGAGCTCGGTGCGATCACCGGGCTGGCGCTGGCCCAGGCGCAGAGCTCGGTCGATGCGGCCCGGGTCGAGATCGCCAACTACGCGACGCTGATCGCGCAGGACCGCAACGCGCTGGAACTGCTGCTCGGCGCGGCCGTGCCGGCCGAGCTGCTGCCGCGCGCCGACGAGGCCCTAGGCGCCGTCAGCGCCCTGGTCGAGCTGCCTGCCGGTGTGCCGTCCAGCCTGCTGCAGCGCCGCCCCGATGTGCTGGCGGCCGAGCACGCATTGCGCGCCAGCCTGGCCGATATCGGTGTGGCCCGCGCCGAGCGTTTTCCGCGCATCTCGCTGACCGCCTCGGCCGGCAGCGCCAGCCGAGAGCTGTCGGGCCTGTTCAAGTCGGGCAGCGGCAGCTGGAGCTTCGGCCCCTCGCTGTCCCTGCCTATCTTCGATGGCGGTGCCAGCCGCGCCCAGGTGCAGGTGGCCGAGCTGAACCGCGAGATCGCGCTGGCCGGCTATGACAAGGCGGTGCAGACCGCCTTCCGCGAGGTGGCCGATGCGCTGGCCCAGCGCGCCACCCTGGCCGAGCGCCTGGCCGCCCAGCGCTCGCTCAACGAAGCCATCGAGCGCCAGCTGCGCCTGGCCGAAGCGCAGTTCCGCGCCGGCAGCACGACCCGGCTGGAGGTGCTCGACGCACAGCGCTCGCTCTACGCCTCGCAGCAGGCGCTGATCGCGCTGCGTCTGACCGAACAAAGCAACCGCATCACGCTCTACAAGGTGCTGGGCGGTGGCTGGAATGATGATGAGAGACGTTGATATGCCGCTGAAGAACCTGATGAAGTCCTGGGGCTGGCTGATCCTGCTCGCCGTGCTGCTGGCCGCCGGCTTCGCGGTCAAACATTTCTGGTTCACGCCGCCGCCCGCGCCCCAGGTGGCCACCGCCGCCGTGGCCCTGGGCGATATCGAGGACAGCGTGCTGGCCACCGGCACCATCGGCGCCTACAAGCTGGTCAGCGTCGGCGCGCAGGTGACCGGCGAGGTCAAGCGTCTGCATGTGGCTCTGGGCGATACCGTCAAGCAGGGCCAGCTGATCGCCGAGATCGACGCGCTGACCCAGCAGAACAATCTGCGCAATGCCCAGGCCGCGCTGCAAAGCGCCCAGGCCCAGCTGGCCGCACGCCAGGCCGCGCTGAAGCAGGCCACGCTGGCGGCCGCGCGGCTGCGCGAGCTGGTGGCCATCGATGCCGGCACCCGCGCCGACCTCGAGGCGGCCGAGGCCACGCTGAGCACCACGACGGCCGAGATCGCCGCCCAGCAGGCCCAGATCGCCCAGGCCCGCGTCGCCGAGGACACGGCCAAGGTCAATCTGGGCTACACCCGGGTGACCGCGCCTATGGACGGCGTGGTCGTGGCCGTGGTCACCGAGCAGGGTCAGACGGTCAATGCCAACCAGTCGGCCCCCACCATCATCAAGCTGGCGAGGCTGGACACCATGACGGTCAAGGCCCAGATCTCCGAGGCCGATGTGCCCAAGGTCAAGCCCGGCATGCCGGTCTACTTCAGCCTGCTGGGCGAGCCGGACCGGCGCATCGAGGTCAAGCTGCGAGCGGTCGAGCCGGGGCCGACGACCCTGGCCAGCGAGACCAGCGCCACCAGTTCGGCCTCTACCAGCACCACGAGCGCGATCTACTACAACGGCATCTTCGACGTGCCCAACGCCGAGGGCAAGCTGCGCATCAATATGACGGCCCAGACCACCATCGTGCTGGCCCGGGCCCAGCAAGTCCTGACCCTGCCCAGCGCAGCGCGGGGCCAACGCGCGCGTGACGGCAGCTACCGCGTGAAGGTGCTGGAGGGTGAGGGCAAGATCGTCGAGAAGACCGTGCGCATCGGTCTGAACAACCGTGTGCAGGCCCAGGTGCTGGACGGGCTGAAGGCCGGTGAGCAGGTCATCACCAGCGAGGCGGGTGCGGCTGGCGCCTCGGCGATGCCGCGCTCGCGCGGCGTGCGGATGTTCTGAGCATGAGCACAGCGCTTCTGGAGGTGCGCGGCCTGACGCGCGAGTTCCCGGCCGGCGAGGGCGTCGTCGCGGTGCTGCGCAATGTCGATCTAGAGATCCAGGCCGGCGAGATGGTGGCCATCATGGGGCCCTCGGGCTCGGGCAAGTCCACCTTGATGAATATCCTCGGCTGCCTGGACCGGCCGACCCGCGGCAGCTACAAGGTGGCCGGCCAGGAGACCGGCGAAATGGCGCCCGACGCGCTGGCGCGGCTGCGCCGCGAGCATTTCGGCTTCATCTTCCAGCGCTACCAGCTGCTGGGCGATCTCAGCGCGGTCGGCAATGTCGAGATCCCGTCCATCTATGCCGGCACCGCCGCAGCCCAGCGCCACGAGCGCGCCCAGCGCCTGCTGGCCCGGCTGGGCCTGGCCGAGCGCACCCAGCACCGACCCGGCCAGCTCTCGGGCGGCCAGCAGCAGCGGGTCTCGATCGCGCGGGCGCTGATGAATGGCGGCGATGTGATCCTGGCCGACGAGCCCACCGGTGCGCTGGACCGGGCCAGCGGCCAGGAGGTCATGAAGATCCTCGAGGAGCTGCATGCCGACGGCCACACCATCATCCTGGTGACCCACGACGCCCAGGTCGCCGCCCATGCACAGCGCGTCATCGAGATCAGCGACGGCGAGATCGTCGCCGACCGGCGCAAATCAGACGCGCCAGCGCCGGCGCGCTTGCAGCGCGAGGCGCTGGCCAAGCCGGGCAGCGCCCTGGGCGCCCTGGTCGGCCGCATCGGCGAGGCCACGCGCATGGCCTTGCGTGCGATGGTCAACCACCGGCTGCGCACCCTCCTGACGATGCTGGGCATCATCATCGGCATCGCCTCGGTGGTGTCGGTGGTGGCACTGGGCGAGGGCTCGCGCCAGCGCATCCTGTCCGACATCAGCGCGATGGGCACCAACACCATAGACATCATGCCCGGCAGCGGCTTCGGCGACCGGCGCGCCGGCGCGATCCGCACGCTGCGCTCGGGCGACGCGCAGGCGCTGGCCCAGCTCGGCTATGTGGACAGCGTGACGCCGACCGTCAGCGTCAACGCTGGCCTGCGCTACCGCAATGTCGATGTCTCGGCCAGCATCAGCGGGGTCGGCGAGCAGTTCTTCCGCGTGCGCGGCTACAGCTTCGCGGCCGGCCAGGCCTTCGACGCGGACGCGGTGCGCCTGCAGGCCCAGGAGGCGGTGATCGACGACAACACGCGCAAGACCTTGTTCCCCAATGGCGAGCCTGCACTGGGCGAGGTGATCCTGCTGGGCAGCGTGCCGCTGCGCATCGTCGGCGTGACCGAGAAGAAGAGCAGCGCCTTCGGCAACGCCGACGCGCTCAATGTCTGGCTGCCCTACACCACCGCGATGAGCCGCATGACCGGCCAGGACTATCTGCGCAGCATCACGGTGCGGGTCAGCGACGCGGTGGCCAGCACGGTGGCCGAGCAGGGCATCACCCGGCTGCTCGCTCAGCGCCATGGCAAGGAAGACTTCTTCCTGATGAATACCGACAGCATCCGCCAGACCATCGAGCAGACCACGCAGACCATCACGCTGCTGATCTCGTCGATTGCCTTGATCTCGCTGCTGGTGGGCGGCATCGGCGTGATGAACATCATGCTGGTCTCGGTGACCGAGCGCACCCAGGAGATCGGTGTGCGCATGGCGGTGGGCGCACGCCAGGGCGACATCCTGCGCCAGTTCCTGATCGAGGCGGTGCTGGTCTGCGTGCTCGGCGGCGCGATGGGCGTGGCGCTGGCGCTGGGCACCGGCGCGCTGTTCGATCACTTCGTCAAGGATTTCCGCATGGTGTTCTCCAGCAGCGCCATCATCGGCGCCTTCGCGGTCTCGACCCTGATCGGCGTGGTCTTCGGCTTCCTGCCAGCGCGCAGCGCGGCAAGACTTGACCCTGTGGAAGCGCTGGCCCGGCCCTGAGGCTTGCAGAAGCAAGGGCCTGCGAGCCGCTGCCGCTGTCCCCTGTCGGGTGGAGGTGGCGGCCCTTGCTGGCCGGCCGTGGTCTTGCTTGCCTATACTCGACCGGCCTTTTCAGCCTATGCCATGGAGAACGTCATGAACAAGCTGTCGCTGTCGCTGCTGGCCCTGATCCCCGCCCTGGTCGGCGCGCAACCGCGCCCCACCATCGATGCCAAGGTGGTGCAGGTGGTGCCCATCCTGTCGCAGGAGATGCGGCCGCGCAATGTGGAACAGTGTCGCGATGTCGAGGTCGTGACCCACCATCGCGACACGCTGGGCCCCTCGGTGGCCGGCGCCATCATCGGCGGCCTGATCGGCAGCGGCTTCGGTCATGGCCACGGCCGGGCCGCCGCCACCGGCATCGGGGCGGCGGTGGGCATGGGGGTGGCACAGAACGCCGCCCAGGCGCGCGACCATGTGGTGGTCAAGGAGCGCTGCGACCCGGTGGTCCATTACGAGCAGGTCGAGGTGCAGCGCTACCAGGTCACCTATGAGCTGGACGGTCAGCGCTTTGTCACGACGCTGGATCGCCAGCCCGGCGCGACGATCACGGTGCGTCTGGCGCCTTGATGAGCAGGCCGCAGCGATGATGCACAAGAAAATAGCACTGATGCTGCTGGCCTTGCTGCCCTCATGGGGCTGGGCCCAGAGCAACGAGGCTTTCGCCGTCGCTGGCACCAGCGAGCCCGAGGTGCGGCAGCTGTTGTCGGCGTTGCAGAGCGCTGTACAGCGCGACGCGCGTCCCGCCGTCGCGGCGCTGTTCGCCTGCCCCTGCCGGGTCTGGGACGGCAAGAAGGTCTTGCGATTGAAGAAGGCCGAGGAGCTGCTGCCCCATTACGAGGCGGTGTTCGGGCCCGAGCTGAAGAAGACCATTGCCGAGGCTCGCGTCGACGGCCTGTTCTCGAACTGGCAGGGCGTGATGCTGGGCGACGGCCGGGTCTGGTTCACCGCAGCGGGCAAGCCCCCGAAACTCGCGATCAGCACGATCAACGCGCCGCCCTGAGCGGGCGGCCTGTTCAGGGCTGGTAGAAGTAGTAGCAGCCCAGCAGTGTCGGCTGGCGGCTGTCGCCTTGCAGCGGCGCGATCAGCATCGCGGTCTTCTTCTCGCCGAGCTTGAGCTCGCAGGCCATCGCGCCCTCGCTGCGCTCGCACTGCATGGCCCGGCCCAGCTGCTGCTCCATCGCCTGGCGCGCCTCGGCAAAGCCGGCGCGCACGCTCAGCGAGAAGCCCAGGCCCATGCCGACGCTGCCCGGGAAGGCCTGCAGCACCGGCAGCCCCAGCACCGTCAGCGGCGCCTTCGGGTCGAAGGCCGGCTCCTTGGGCACCTGGGTGAAGCGCGCCTGGAAGGCCTGGGCGAATCCGCGCATGCGCTGCGGCTCCTGTTGATTCCATTCGTACCAGGAGTCGGCGCAAACGGCCAGCCGGGCCAGCTGTGCGTCATCGGCCTTGATCTCGGCGGCGGCTGCACTTGCCAGTCCGGCGAGCGTGGCGGCCAGCGCGAGGGCGCATCGTGAAGTGAAGGAGGGCATCGGAGGTCTCGGAGTTTGGCGGTGAACCGAACTCTGAGCTGATGCGGTATCAGCGCGGCTTCGCCTGTGGCGACGCTGTGGTTTCAGTTGTTGCGCGGCGCTCCTTGCCGAGTTCAGCGGCCAGCTTCTCGATATGGGTCTTCGCCAGCGCGCTGCGTCCTCGGGACAGCCATTTGATGCAATCGACCAGTTCCCAGATCAGCCCGTCGTCGCCGTACTCGTAGGCGGCGAAGTCTTCGGGGCGAATCGGCTCGCCGTCGGCAACGTAGGCCGCCAGCAGGTTCTGCGGATCCCAGACCGACAGATAGGGGCGCTTCAGCCGGAATGTCGTGCCGGGCTCGAAGACATGGCACTCGACGCTGGAGAAGTCCAGATAGACCAGCTTGTGAAACGCGCCGCCGCCGGCATGCCTGCCGCCGAACTGGTTCAGGACTTCCGAGCGGCCGAGCCACTGATGGGCGGCCTGGAGCACCGCGGCGCCTTGCCCCGGGGCGGCTATGGCCACCAGGTCCAGGTCCGACACCCGGTCGCCACAGCCTTTGGCATAGGAGCCGACCAGGACGATGGCCAGCCAACGGGAGTCACCCTCGGCCAGGGCGGTCAGGCCGTACAGGCGCTCGATGTGCGACCGCGGCGCGCCCTGCGCCTGCAGCCTGCTCAGCACGGATTCGGAGATCGGCATGCCCGGGCTCCCGGTTTCAGGCTTTGCCCGGCTCTTCCTGCCGCGCCCGCCAGGCCCGCATGGCCTGCCGGTACTGGTCCATCGCCAGGTCATGCAGGTCGAAGATGCAGGGCTCGCAGCCATTGCCGCAGCAGGCATCGAGGTCGGGCGGCACCGGCGGCTGGGGCATGGGGTCGGGATCGGTGGCGGCGGGGGACGTCATGGGCGGGATTGTCGCTGCTGCGGCTAGCGATCAGCCCGCGCCTGCACCGTGCGGCCGCATTGGTCGCGTTTTCTGGATAGTCCATCCAGCGGGGCTGGGCTGATCTTCGCGGCAGCGCTGCCTAGACTGCGCTGTCCTTCGACGCCACCACCCAGGAGATCCTCATGGCAGACCATTCCATCAAGGGCAAGACCGTTCTCATCGCCGGCGGCGCCAAGAATCTTGGCGGCCTGATTGCGCGCGACCTCGCCGGCCACGGCGCGAAGGCGGTCGCGATCCATTACAACAGCGCCGCCAGCCAGGCCGAGGCCGAGCAGACCGTGGCGGCCGTCGAGGCGCTGGGCGCCAGGGCCGTGGCTTTCCAGGCCGACCTGACCCGCGCCCAGGCGGTGGAGCAGCTCTTCGCCGATGCGAGCGCGGCGCTGGGTCGCCCCGACATCGCGATCAACACGGTCGGCAAGGTGCTGAAGAAGGCCATGGCCGAGGTGTCCGAGGCCGAGTACGACGAGATGAGCGCCGTCAACGCCAAGACGGCCTTTTTCTTCCTGAAGGAGGCCGGCCGGCAACTGAATGACAACGGCAAGGTCTGCACCATCGTCACCTCGCTGCTGGGCGCCTACACCCCGTTCTACTCGGCTTATGAAGGCCTGAAGGCGCCGGTCGAGCATTTCACCCGTGCGGCCTCCAAGGAGTTCGGCGAGCGCGGCATTTCGGTGACGGCCGTCGGCCCCGGCCCGATGGACACGCCCTTCTTCTATCCGGCCGAAGGTGCGGATGCGGTCGCCTATCACAAGACCGCCGCGGCCCTCTCCAAGTTCTCCAAGACCGGCCTGACCGATATCGAGGATGTCGTGCCCTTCATCCGTTTCCTGGTGTCCGAGGGCTGGTGGATCACCGGCCAGACCCTGCTGATCAACGGCGGCTACACGACCAAGTAGCGAAGGGAGGGGGCCCCGGCCGGCTTCTCAGGGTCAAATGCGGGCATGGACAAGCTCGATCAGTACCGCGTCTTTGTGCAGGTGGCCGAGATGGGCAGCTTCATCAAGGCGGCCCATGCGCTCGATCTGCCCCGCGCCACCGTGTCGGCCGCCGTCCAGCAGTTGGAGGAGAAGGTCGGTGCCCGCCTGCTGAACCGCACGACGCGGCAGGTCCACCTGACGACCGACGGCACGCAGCTGCTCGAACGCCTGCGTCCCTTGCTGGCCGAGGCCGAGGAGGTCGAGCAGCTTTTCCAGAGCAGCCAGCGCCAGGTCGGCGGCCTGCTGCGGATCGATGTGCCCAGCCGCATCGCCCGGCGCCTGATCGCCCCGGCGCTGCCGGGTCTGCTGCGGCGCTATCCCCGGCTGCAGCTGATGCTGGGCTCCACCGACCGCGCCATCGACCTGGTCCAGGAGGGCGTGGACTGTGCCGTGCGTGTCGGGGCGCTGCATGACAGCAGCCTGGTGGCGCGGCCGCTGGGCCGTGTTGCCTTGGTCAACTGTGCCAGCGCGGCCTATCTGCGCGAACACGGCCAGCCGCAGACGCCTGAAGACCTGATGACGGGCGGGCACTGGGCGGTGGGCTATGCCTCGCCGACCAGCGGCCGGGAGCTGCCCTGGGAGGTTCTGGACGCTGCACAGGGCCTGCAGCTGCTGGCGCCGCCCAGCCGTGTCATCGTCAACAATGCCGAGAGCTATATCGCCGCCTGCCGGGCCGGCATGGGGCTGATACAGATCCCGCGTTTTGATGTGCCGCAGCTGCTCGACCGGGGCGAGCTGGTCGAGCTGCTGCCGGCGCATCGGGCGCCGGCCATGCCGGTCTCCTTGCTCTACCCGCACCGGCGCCAGCGCTCGCGCCGCCTGCTCGCCTTCGTCGAGTGGTTTTCCGCCTTGATGGCGCCACATCTGGAAGGGGGATGAGACAGAATCGGGGCCTGACCCACCGAGTCATGACCGTCAGGAGCTTGCCGTGGAGCGCCGCCAATTCCTGTCCTCGGCCCTGTTGCTTGCGGGCCCGGCCAAGGCCGCTGCCCCCGGCAAGGCGGCCGATAGCCGGGCGATCTTCGTCGGCAACACCGCGCCTTACTCCCATCGGGGCGCCGACGGTGCGCCGGCCGGCGTGGCCTACGAGATGGTCAGCGAGATCGCCAGGGATCTGCCTTTCACGCTCGATCCCGTCCTTGCTCCGCTGGTGCGGGCGTTTCGGGAGCTGGCGTCCCAGGGGCCGGCCCTGATCATTCCTCCGGCCCGCCTGCCCTCGCGAGAGCATCTGCTGCGCTGGGTGGTGCCGCTGATTCCGGTGCGGCTGATGCTGTTCGCGCGCAGCGGCAGCGGGCACGACATTGCCTCGATCGAGAGCGCCAGAGCGCTGGAGATCGGCATTCTCAACGCCCCGGGCCTGGAGGAGACCTATCGCTCGGCGGGTTTCCAGCGCATCAAGCACCTGGCGAGCACTGAGGTCGCGATCCGCATGCTGATGCACGAGCGTCTGCCGGCCGTGCTGACGGCCGATTGCTCGGTGTATGCCGCGCTGAAGGAGGCCGGCATCGCGCGCAGCCGGATCCGCGAGGGCGCGGTGCTCGCCGATGTCACGCTCTGGCTGGCCGCTTCCCGGAACTACCCCGATGCTGAACTCCGGCTGTGGCAGGCCGCTGCCGAGAAGCGCCGCCCCGAGCTGGCGAAGATACTGGCCAGGCATGTGTGAAGGGCTTGCCGGCCACGGTGAGGCAGCCTCAGCGCAGTGCCTGCTCGATGTCGGCGAACAGTGGTCGGTCTGTCGCCACCTCGCTCAGGCAGGCCTGTCGCAGGGCCTCCAGCTTGTCGAGCCGGGATCGGCTCGCCGGCTCGATGTGCGCCAGCAACTCTTCGAGCAGGCAGCCGAAGGCGCGCACTTCCAGTCCTTGCAAGGCGAGGGCCATCGGCATGTCGTCGGGGTCGAACAGCGAGGCCGCGCCGAAGTCGCCCAGCAAGGCCTGACCCCGGCCGTCGTGCAGGATGTTGTGGCCGTACAGATCGCCGTGGCTGACGCCGCGCTGGTGCAGCTGGCGCGCCGCCGAGGCGATGCCCCGGGCCAGCGCCAGCGCGCTGTCGAGCTCGAAACGGCTGCCGTCCGGGTAGATGTCGCGGGTGCAGGAGTCCAGGCTGGGCGGTTGGGCCAGGCTGCGGAATTCGGGCGGGATCAGCTGCATCACCAGGCCCTGGGCCTGGACCGGATGGCCGCTGATACGACCCAGCAGCGGAATCAGATTCGGATGCTCGCCGGCCAGCATCGCCGCCGCCATCTCGCTGCGCGGCAGACCGTCGCTGGTGACCTCGCCCTTGAAGATCTTGACGGCAAGCGGCGTGCCGCAGCCCACTCGCTCGGCACGATGGATCACGCCCGAGGCGCCCTCGCCAAGTTGCTCGTGCAGGCGCAGCTCGCGCCAGGCTATGGTGGCCAGCGGTGCCTGCGCCAAGGTGGCCTGTTCCAGGACCTCGCAAAAAGGATTGCCCGCATAGGCCAGCCAGCTGAGCCTGGGCAGTGTCAGCAGCCAGTCGGGCAGGGCCGCCAGCCGGTTGGCCGAGATGCGCAAGAGTTCGAGTCGCGTGCAGGCAGCCATGTCGGCCGGCAGCCCGCGCAGGCGATTGCCGGCCAGCGCCAGTTTCTGCAGCCGGCCGCAGCGGCCGATCGCGGCGGGCAGGGCCTCGATTTCGTTGTCGGTCAGGATCAGCCAGCGCAGCCGCTCGGGCAGGGCCTCGGCCGGCACCTGTCGGATCCGGTTCGCCTTGAAGCCCACCATCTCCAGCTGGGCGCAGCGGCCCAGCACGGCGGGCAGCGTGGTGAAGCGGTTGTTCGAGCAGAAGATGATGCGCAGGCGCTGCAGGCGGGGCAGATCGTCCGGCAGGCTGGCCAACTCATTGCCTGACAGATCGAGCACCTCCAGCGTCTCGGCCAGCTCAAAGATCTCGCGGGGAAATTCGCTGAGGCCCTCGCGCAGCGTCAGCCGGCGCGCGCCGGCGAGGGCGCCGGAGCGCAGATGCTCGAGAGTGTTCATGCTCATCTGCTGCCGCTCATGCCGCAAAGCGCCCGCGCAGATAGGCAATGATGGCGCCCGATTCGCTCAGCCATTGCACGCTGCCGCTGGCGTCGTCGGTGATCTTCAGGCAGGGCACCTTGCTTGCCCCCGAGCCTTGCTGCAGGGCGGTGCGATGCTGGGCTTCATGCTGGGCGTCGAGGCGCTGGATAGGCAGGGCCAGGCGATGCATCTCCTGGCGGACCTTGATGCAGAAGGGGCAGGTCGTGAACTGATAGAGCGCCAGGTTGTCGCACTGCCGATCGACCTCGGCCTGTTGCTCGGCGGGGCGCTGCAAGGCCGCCGGACGGGACAGACGCTCCTTGAGCAGCATGACCGGGCCGAGCAGGGTGCGCAGGGTTCTGAAGAAGAGTCGGATGAGGGGCTTCATGGCGGCGAGTGACTGGGCAAGAAAAAAGCCCCACACGCTTTCACATGCAGGGCTTCAATATTTGGCTCCTCGACCTGGGCTCGAACCAGGGACCTACGGATTAACAGTCCGGCGCTCTACCGACTGAGCTATCGAGGAATTGTTCGGTATGTTTTTTACTTCTTGTTTGCGGCAGCGGATCCGTACCACTGCCACTGAAATTCTGGCTCCTCGACCTGGGCTCGAACCAGGGACCTACGGATTAACAGTCCGGCGCTCTACCGACTGAGCTATCGAGGAATTGTTCGGTATGTTTTTTACTTCTTGTTTGCGGCAGCGGATCCGTACCACTGCCACTGAAATTCTGGCTCCTCGACCTGGGCTCGAACCAGGGACCTACGGATTAACAGTCCGGCGCTCTACCGACTGAGCTATCGAGGAACAGAGCCTTGCATTATAGACCGGATTTTTTAGGCTTTACAAGCTGAGTTCCAAACTTGCGCGCCAGGTGCGGGGCGCGAGTGGGTACAAGTACACATGGCCGTACTGGAAGGGGGACTCCTTCCAGGCCCGGCGATTGCTGGCGTTGTCGACGCCGACTCGCCAGATCAGCAGCTGATTGCCCAGGCTGTGCTCGTAGCGCGCCCCCAGATCCAGACGGGTCCAGCTGGGGATGCTGAGGCTGTTGTCGGGCAGCACGGCGCGCGCCCCTTCATACACCAGGCCGGCTTGCAGCTGCAGACCGGGCAGGCCGATGTTCTGCCGCGCCTGCAGCTTCAGCGAGCGCTCGGCCACATTGGCGGGCTTCAGGCCGTTGAGGCTGGGGTCGGCGCTGCCCTGGCGGCGCGCGCGCAGCTTCATCGCGCTGGCCAGCAGACCGCCGCCGCGCCATTTCAGATCGGCTTGCGCCTCGACGCCGCGATGGCGGGCTTCTCCATCGGCGACGCGCGTGCAGCTGTTGTCGTTGTCATCGCAGGCGCCGACATCGCGCCAGGCCGGGCGCTGGGTGTCGAAGACATTGATGCCCCAATCCACCGTGTTGCTGCCGGCCTTGAAACCGATCTCGAACTGCTCGCTCTTCAGCGCCGGCAGGGCCTGACCGGCATTGGTGTAGCGGCTGCGGTTGGGCGTGACTTCGGATTCGACGCCTTCACCCCAGCTGGCATAGACCATGTGCTGGCTGGAGAGCGCATAGCTCAGACCCAGCCAGGGCGTGGTGAAGCTCTGGCTGTAGTGGGTGGGGCGCGAGCCATCGGTGCGCACGCTGTCGCGCGTCAGCCGGGTGTGGCGCAGACCCAGCCAGGCCTGCCACTGGGCGCCGAGCTGTATCGAGTCGCGCAGATAGAACTCGCGGCTGCGCTCGTCGCGCTTGGTGTTCTCGTCGGTGCCCGCCGGGAGGTCCTTGGCGGGCAATTGGCCGCTGATGTTGCCGGTTCCTGGTCCGCTATAAATCTGGCGCTGGAAGTGGCTCTCGAAGCGGCTGAACAGCAGCCCGGTGCTCAGCTCATGACGCAGGCCGGCCGCGACGAAATTGCCGGCCACCGACAGGTCCAGCGCGTCACTGTCACGGCGTTCGTTCTCGCTGCGGAAGTCGTACTGGTCGAAGTCTCCATTGGGGCAATAGCGGTCGGCGTAATACGTCCCGTCTGCTGCACTGCAGCCGAAGGGGTAGGCCAGCCGGTCATCCGTTTTGAGCCGCTGCAGCCCCAGATGAGCCTGCGCCTTCCAGTCCGCGTTCAGGCGCTGCTGCAGCCGCAGCGACGCATGGTGGTTGTCGAACACCACCGGCTGGCTCCAGGCCTGGTTGTTCAGATTGATGCGTGGATCTATGGACTTCGCATCGGGCAGGCGCTCGCCGAGCAGGCTGAAGCCCGCCTGGCTGGGCTGGCTCTGGCGGTTCCATTCGAACTCGGCCTCCAGCAGCGTGTCGGGTGCCAGACGCCAGTCGCCGGCAAGCGCAACAGCCCGGCGCTCGCCCTTGGCGTCGCGCAGCTGCGGGCGCAGCTCGGCGGCGCTGGCATTGAGGCGCAGGCCGAAGACCTGGGCCTCGCCGAAGCGGCGGCTCAGGTCGACACCGGCCTCGACCGTGCCACGCTCGCTGACGCTCAGCAGCAGGCTGCTCAGCGGCGCGGCGGTGGGCCGCTTGACGACCAGGTTCACCAGCCCGCCCGGCGCGCTGGTGCCGGCCTGGATGCCGGAGCTGCCCTTGAGCACCTCGATGCTGCTCTTGTTGGCCAGGCTCAGCGCGGTCTCGGCATTGATGGGCAGCCCATCGCGGCGGTAGTTGAAGCGGTTGTCGAGATCGAAGCCGCGGATCTTCAGATAAGAGACATAGCCCTGCGAGTTGTAGGCGTCGCCGATGCTGGCGTCCAGCGCCGTGATGCCGGCCAGCGAGCTCAGGCCCAGGTCCAGCAGGCGCTCGCTGCCCAGCAAGGTGGCCTGGATCGGCAGCTTGGCGATGGGCGTGTCGCCAAAGCCGCCGACGCTGACGGGTGTGTCGGCCGAGCGGCCGCTGACCGAGACGGCGGGCAGGGCGTTGGAGGCGTGTTGGGCATGGGTCAGCGTGCTGCACAGCAGCGCGGCGGCCAGAAGGGTCAGGTGTTGATGTGCCATCGGGACTGCAAGCGATGGCAGGTCGGCGTCACAGGAACGCGCACGTCAGCAGGAGAAAGGAATGGTGGTCGACGGCGGCTCTTGCTTGCTTCCCTGCGCGAGGATTACCTCAAGTCTCCCGAAGGAGACTTTGATGCGCGCCTTGCGGCACGCATCAACAGGTTCAAAGGGACTTTCTCAGTCGGCTCATCAGATGAGCCGACACCCCTAGCGAAGAGCTCCACAGCAAAGCCGTGAAGCGTGGCCGGATTGTAGCGGCGCCGCGTTCTCAGTCGAACACGGGGGATTCGACCCCCAGCACCTTGTGCAGCTTCGGGCTGGTGGTCGTGTACTGCAGATGGATGCGCTTGTCGGGGAAGACATAGGGCGCAGCGCCGAAGGCGGCCAGCGCGGCCTCGTGGAAGCCCGACAGGATCAGCTTCTTCTTGCCCGGGTAGGTGTTGACATCGCCGACCGCGAAGATGCCCGGCACGCTGGTCTCGAACTTCTCGGTGTCAACGACGATCTGCTTGCGCTCCAGCGCCAGGCCCCATTCGGCGATCGGGCCGAGCTTGGGGCTCAGGCCGAAGAAGGCCAGTACCTGGTCGCAGGGCACGATGCGGGTGACGCCGTCGGCGCCGGTGACCCGGGCGCCGGTCAGCGCGCCGCCTTCCTCGACAAGGCCGCTCACCTGGCCGACCAGGAACTGCATCTCCTGCGCCTCGCACAGCGCGCGCATCTTGGCCACGCTGGCCGGCGCAGCCTTGAAGCCGTCGCGCCGGTGCAAGAGGATCACGCTCTCGGCCTTGTGCGGGTTGCCGTCGGCGTTGCCGGCGCAGAAGTTCAGCGCCCAGTCCAGCGCCGAATCACCGCCGCCGACCACGAGCAGGTTCTTGCCGGCAAACTGCTCCGGGCCGCGCACGCGGTAATGCAGCTGCGAGCCCTCGAAGGCCTCGGCGCCCTCGACCTTCAAGGTGCGCGGCTGGAAGCTGCCGACGCCGCCGGCGATGAAGAGGGTCTTGCTCAGGAACTGCGTGCCCTTGGCGGTCGCGACGAAGAAGCGGCCGTCTTCCTGCTTCTGCACCATCGTGACTTCCTGGCCCAGATGGAAGCTCGCACCGAAAGGTTCGATTTGCCTGAGCAGGCTGTCCGTCAGCTCCTTGCCGGTGCACACCGGCACGGCCGGGATGTCATAGATGGGCTTGTCGGGATAGAGCTCGATGCACTGGCCGCCGGGGTAGGCCAACGAGTCGATGATGTGGGCCTTGATCTCCAGCAAGCCCAGCTCGAAGACCTGAAACAGGCCCACCGGGCCAGCACCGACGATGACGGCATCGGTTTCGATCACGGGCAGCGCTGTCGTCACGGCGGCGTGCGGGCTCAACGGGTTCAGCGGATCAGCTCGGACAGCTTGTCCGTGCGATCTTTCCAGTCATCGGCATCGGGCAGGGCCGGCTTGCGCTTGGTGATGCTGGGCCAGTTCTTGGCCAGATCGGCGTTGATCTTGATCATGTGCTGCTGATTGCCCGGCACATCTTCCTCCGGCAGGATGGCATTGACCGGGCACTCCGGGATGCACACGGCGCAGTCGATGCACTCATCGGGGTCGATGGTCAGGAAGTTCGGGCCTTCGCGGAAGCAATCGACGGGGCAGACATCCACGCAATCGGTGTATTTGCAGCGGATGCAGGCTTCGGTAACGACGTGTGTCATGGGAAAACTCGGGTTTTTGAGGGCCTGGTGCCGGTCGGGCCTGGACGGCCCGGCGGTGGCAAGAGGCGGATTTTAATCACTGAGGGTCTTGGCCCGGCTTTGTGGCCGCTCAAGCTCAGGGGCTTTGGGCAAGGTTTTCACCACCACCCGGGCGCCGGCGCCCACGGTGACGACGGTCGGCCGGCCCTTGTGCAGCAAGGCGGCGGCCGCAAGACCTGACACCGGGTGCTCGCTGGCCAGCGCGTCGACGCAGCCGGCCCGCGAGACCACGCTGGTCGGCGTGTCGGCCGGCCAGCCGGCCTCGACCAGTTTGCGCGACAGCGCGGCGAGCTGGCGCCCGGCCATATAGAAGACCTCGGTGTCGGCCGAGCGGAGCGCGCGCAGATCGCCCTCCTGCGTCATCGCGGTCGTCAGGCTGACGCTGCGGCCCTGGCCGCGCCGGGTCAGCGGGCGCTGGGTATGGGCGGCGGCGGCGAGGGCGGCGGTGACACCGGGCACGACTTCGCTCGCAATGCCCGCCTCGGCCAGGGCCTGCAGCTCTTCCTCCAGCCGACCGAAGATGCTGGCGTCGCCGCCCTTCAAACGCACGACCACCGCATGGCTGCGCGCCTGCTTGACCAGCAGCGCGTTGATCGCCGTCTGCGCCGTGCTGTTGGTAAAGCCGCGCTTGCCGACGTCCAACCACCGGGCCTGGGGCGCCAGTGCGCGCAGCGCCGGGTCGGTCAAGGCGTCGAACAGCACGACATCGGCCTGTGCGAGCGCGCGCGCGCCGCGCAAGGTGATCAGGTCGGCAGCCCCTGGTCCGGCGCTGACGAAGATGACGCGGCCGTGGCTCATGATCAACGCACCAGCAGCGCGCCGCTGGTGCGGTTGCTCGTCGGGTCGACCACGATCAGCGCGCCGCCGACGCGGTTGCTGGCATAGGGCTCGACCGGCAGGGCCTGCTGCACCTCGATGCGCACATGGCCGATCTCGTTGACCGCCAGCTCATGGGCTTCGGTCTCGGCCAGGCTGTTGACGTCGAGCTTGTGCTCGATCGCGCTGATGCGGGCCTGGACCCAGCGGTTGCCGTGGCGCACCCAGTACTTGCGGCCGATCTGCGCCGGCTCGGTGTCCAGCCAAGCAAGAGTTGCCTCGAAGCTCTGCACGGGCTTGGCCGAGCCCGGCGTGACGATCCAGTCGCCGCGGCTGACGTCCAACTGACGGTCCAGCACGACGCCGGCCGACTCGCCGGCCACGCTGTGGGCCACGGTCTCGCCGGCGCGGCGCACCTCCGCCACGACCGCCGTCTCGCCGCTGGGCAGGATCTGCACGGTGTCGCCAGCTTTGACCTGGCCGTGGGCGATGCGGCCCCACAGGGTGCGCGGCTGGTGCCCGGTGCCCTCGCCCTCCTTGGCTACGTACTGGACGGGGATCAGGAGCTGGCCCTCGACCTTCTCTTGCGCGGCCGGCAGGCCCTCGAGCACCTGCAAGAGCGAGGGGCCGTCATACCAGGCGGCGTCCAGCGGCTGGGTCACGTTGTCGCCGCGCAGCGCCGAGACCGGCACGATGGCGGTGACTTCGATGCCGGCCTGGGCGGCAAAAGCCCGCAAGGCCTTGCTGACGGCGGCGAACGCGGCGCCCGGATCTTCGGCCGCATCGATCTTGTTGATCGCGAACACGATGCTTGGCACGCGCAGCAGATGGGCCAAGAGGCTGTGGCGGCGGGTCTGGGGTAGCAGCTGCACCTGGTCCTGACTCACATCGAGCTTGGTGATGTCGACCAGCACGACGGCGGCGTCCGAGCCGGCGGCGGCCGTGACCATATTGCGGGTGTACTGCTCATGACCGGGCGCGTCGGCAATGATGAACTTGCGCGTCTTGGTCGCGAAATAGCGGTAGGCCACATCGATCGTGATGCCTTGCTCGCGCTCGGCTTCCAGGCCGTCGGTCAACAAGCTCAAATCGATCGGTTGGCCGGCGGCGCGTTTTTCCAAGGTGTCGAGCTGGTCGGCCAGGATGGCGCGGCTGTCGAACAGCAGGCGGCCGATCAAGGTGCTCTTGCCATCATCAACGCTGCCGGCGGTCAGGAAGCGCAACGCGCGGTGATGGGTATCGACCTCAGCGTCGTGGACGAGGGTGTTCAGTAATGCGCTCATGATCAGAAATACCCTTCCTTCTTGCGGCGCTCCATCGAGGCCTCGGATGTGCGGTCGTCCATGCGGGTCGCACCGCGCTCGCTGACCGTGACGGTCAGCGTTTCGGCGACGATGTCGGTAGCGCTGGCGGCGTCGCTCTCGACCGGGCAGGTGCAGGTCATGTCGCCGACGGTGCGAAAGCGCACGGTGGCGGTCTCGACCCGCTCGCCAGCCTCGGGTGGCGTGACCTCGGTCAGCGGCACCAGCAGGCCCTTGCGGCGGATCACCTGGCGCGGGTGCGCGTAGTAGAGGCTGGGCAGCGGGATGTTCTCGCGCGCCAGGTAGAGCCACACATCCAGCTCGGTCCAGTTGCTGATCGGGAAGGCGCGGAAATGCTCGCCCGGACGGATGCGGGTGTTGAACAGACTCCACAGCTCGGGGCGCTGTTCCTTGGGCTGCCATTGGCCGAAGGAATCGCGGTGGCTGAAGATGCGTTCCTTGGCGCGGGCCTTTTCCTCGTCGCGGCGGGCGCCACCGATCAGCACATCGAAGCGGTGCTCCTCGATCGCTTCCAGCAGGGTCACGGTCTGGTGGCCGTTGCGCGATTCCAGCGGATGAGCCAGGCGCACTGTGCCTTTTTTGATCGACTCGTCCATGTGCGCGACGATCAGGCGCTCGCCCATCTCGGCAGCGCGGCGGTCGCGGAACTCAATCACCTCGGGGAAGTTGTGGCCGGTGTCCACATGGACCAGCGGGAAAGGCAGCTTGCCCTTGAACTCGTTGCCTGCCACGCGTTGCTTGAAGGCCTTCTCGGCCAGGCGCAGCACGACGCAGGAGTCCTTGCCGCCCGAGAACAGCAGGGCGGGGCGCTCGAAGGCGGCCGCCACCTCGCGCAGGATGAAAATGGCTTCTTCTTCCAAATGGTCGAGGTGGCGCTGGTCCACCGTGGCGGCCAGCTGTTGCAGAGTGATCGGGGCATTCATGCCTGGGCTCCTGATTTCAGTTTGCTGTGGGCTTTGTGCAAGCCGCACTCTTTGGCGTTCTCATCCTCCCACCACCAGCGACCCGAGCGGAAGTCCTCTCCCACCGAGATCGCACGGGTGCAGGGCGCACAGCCGATGCTGGGCATGAACTGGTCATGCAGGGCGTTGAATGGCACGTTGTTCTGGGCGATGTAGTGCCACACGTCCGCCCAGCTCCATTCGGCCAGCAGGTTCAGCTTGGTCCGGCCCTGACCATCGGGTTCTGAGAACGGCACCTCGGCGCGGTTGCTGCTCTGCTCGCGGCGCAGGCCGGTGATCCAGGCTGTGCGGCCGGCCAGCATGCGGCCCAGCGGCTCCAGCTTGCGGATGCCGCAGCAGGCCTTTCGCAGGGCCAGGCTCTCGTACATCGCGCGCTCGCCATTGCTCTTGACGAAGTGGATCACCGCCTCCTGCACCGGGCTGAAGACCTCGACCTTCAGTGCGTAGCGATCCTCGATGGCCGGGATCAGCGCCAGGGTCTCGTCGTGCAGCTGGCCGGTGTTCAGCGTTGCGATGCAGATCGGCAGCGCATGGCGGGCGATCAGGTCGGTGATCACCATGTCCTCGGCGCCCAGGCTGGTCGACTGGATCAGGCCGTCGCCGTAGTCGGCATGGGCCTGCTTCAGCAATGCGACCGTCCTGACCAGGCGTTCCTCGAAGCCGGCCGTCTCGCGGGCATAGAGGGCAATGGCCGAGGCACTGGCCGCCGGGAACAGGGAAGAGACTTCGCCGCTCATGATCAGGTCCTGGCGAAGGCCGGCTTGGTGACGGCCTGGCCTTCTTGCAGGGCGCCTTGGTAGTGGGCCGGGAAGAAGCTCAGCGCGCGCTTGGCCGCCTCGACGCTCTCGCCGGCACGCAGCTGCACCGCATCAAAACCGGTGCGTGCCAGCAGCGGCAGCATATCGACCAGCACCTCGCCGCAGGCGCGCACTTCGCCGGCGTAGCGGTAGCGCGAGCGCAGCAGATGGGCCTGGCTGTAGGCGCGGCCGTCCACCCACTTCGGGAACTTCAAGACGATCATCGCCAGGCGCGGCAGATCGCCGGCCAGGTCCTCGATCGCATGGTCATTGGGCACTTCGACGGCGGTCGGCAGGCCGGCCGGCCAGTGATCGCGCACGGCATGCCATTGCTCCAGCGTCAGCAGCAGATGGGGCGCCGGATCGGGATCGGGCTTGGGGCCGTCCTCGCCGACAACGCGGTGCCAGGGCTCCTGGGGGTGGTGGTCAACAAACTTCATGGTCATCGTTCTCAGTGAGCGGCGGCGGTCAGCGTGCGCTGGGCGTTGGCAGGGGCCTTGAAGGGCTCGATGCCGACACGGCGCACCGTGTCGATGAAGCGCTCGCCGGCCTGGCGCTGCGCGCGATAGGTCTGCACGACGGACTCGATCACATCGGGCACCTCGTCGGCCGCGAAGGAAGGGCCGATCACCTTGCCCACCTGGGCGTTGCCGGAGATGGTCGAACCGTCGGAGCCGGCCAGGGTGATCTGATACCACTCGCTGCCGTCCTTGTCGACGCCGAGGATGCCGATATGGCCGCTGTGGTGGTGGCCGCAGCTGTTGATGCAACCGCTGATGTGCAGGTCGATGTCGCCGATGTCGTAGAGCTCGTCCAGATCCTGGAAGCGCTCGGTGATGGCCTCGGCCACCGGGATGGAGCGGGCATTGGCCAGCGCGCAGAAATCGCCGCCGGGGCAGGCGATCATGTCGGTCAGCAGGCCGATATTGGGCGTCGCGAAGCCATTGGCCTTGGCGGCCTCGAACAGCGCCGGCAGCTCGCTTTCGAGCACCCAGGGCAGCAGCAGGTTCTGGTCATGGGTCACGCGCAGCTCGCCGTGGCTGAACCGGTCGGCCAGGTCGGCCGCGGCCTCCATCTGCGCATCGGTCGCGTCGCCCGGCGGGATGCCCAGGCGCTTCAGCGACAGGGTCACGCCGCGATAGCCGGCGAGCTTGTGGGCGTGGACATTGCGCTCCAGCCAGCGCTGGTAGGCGCTCTTGGCCGGCACACCCTGGAAGATGTCGAGGGCGGGCGCGGCGGCGACGCCGGCCGGCACGACGAAGCTGGCTGCGACACGGTCCAGCTCGGACTGCGGAATGATGTGCTCGCGGCCGCCCTCGTCCAGCGCCAGGATCTCCTGGAACTCCTTGTTGACCGCATCAAAGAAGGTCTGACCCTCGGCCTTGACCAGGATCTTGATGCGGGCCTTGTACATATTGTCGCGGCGCCCGTAGCGGTTGTAGACCCGCACGATGGCCTCGATATAGACCAGGATCTGCTGCCAGGGCAGGAACTCGTTGATGACCTGGCCGATGATGGGCGTGCGGCCCATGCCACCGCCGACCAGCACCTGGAAGCCGACCTCGCCGGCCTCGTTCTTCTTCAGCTGCAGGCCGATGTCGTGCCAGGCGATCGCGGCGCGGTCTTCCAGAGCGCCCGAGATCGCGATCTTGAACTTGCGCGGCAGGAAGGCGAACTCGGGATGCAGGGTGCTCCACTGGCGCAGCACCTCGGCGTAAGGCCGCGGGTCGACGATCTCGTCGGCCGCGACGCCGGCCATGCCGTCGCTGGTGATATTGCGGATGCAGTTGCCGCTGGTCTGGATGCCGTGCATGTCGACATCGGCCAGCAGGTCCATCACATCGGCCGACTGGACCAGCGGGATCCAGTTGTACTGCAGGTTCTGGCGCGTCGTGAAATGGCCGTAGCCGCGGTCATGCGTGCGCGCGATATGGGCCAGCTGGCGCAGCTGCTTGGCGGACAGCACGCCGTAAGGCACGGCCACGCGCAGCATCGGCGCATGGCGCTGCACATACCAGCCGTTCTGCAGGCGCAGCGGGCGGAACTCGTCGTCGGACAGGCTGCCGGCGAGGTTGCGCTCCAGCTGGTCGCGGAACTGCGCGGCGCGGGCGCGGACGAACTGGCGGTCGAAGTCGGTGTAGGCGTACATAGCGAGATCAGTGAATGACTTTCCAGCCCGCCATCAGGAGCGAGCCGCACAAGAGCGTGCGCACGACACCGTCGGGCAGGCGGCGGGTCAGCTGGGCGCCCAGCCAGATGCCGGGCATCGAGCCTATCAACAGCGGCACCAGCAGCGCCCAGTTGACATGACCCAGGGTGGCGTGGCCGATGCCGGCCACGAGGGTGAGGGGGACGGCGTGCGCGATATCGCTGCCGACGATGTAGCGCGCCTCCAGGCGCGGGTAGATCAGCAGGATCAGGGTCGCGCCGATGGCGCCGGCGCCGATCGAGGACAGCGAGACCAGCACGCCCAGGATCACGCCCGAGATCACGGTCAGCGCCGGCTTGCGCGACGCGGGGATGACACGCTCCAGCCGCAGGCCCAGGGCCTGCCAGGACTTCTTGAAGGCCACGACCACGGCGGTCAGCAGCAGCGCGATGCCCAGCGAGAAGGTCAGCGCCTCGGCCCAGCCCTTGGTGACGCCGGTGCTGTGCATCAGCGCGACGGTGGCGATGGAGGCCGGGATCGAGCCGGCCAGCAGCAGCGCGGTGATGCCCCATTTGACATGGCCGTGGCGCGCATGGGCCACCGAACCGCTGACCTTGGTCAGCCCGGCAAACCACAGATCGGTGCCTATGGCCACGGCCGGGTTCAGCTTGAAGACCGAGAGCAGCAGCGGCGTCATCAGCGAGCCGCCGCCGACGCCGGTGATCCCGACGATGACGCCGACGCCAAAACCGCTCGCAATTGCTATCCAGTCGAACAAATCCGCTCCCAGGCAGTCTAGGTGGCGGACTGTATGGAAGCTTTATATATATAGGAACTACAAATTCGTAGATTGCTTATTCGTGAATAAGCATATGAGCGGATGTGGAAAGCCGGCTCAGAGCCTGCACCTGCTCGGCAATGCGCGGCGGCAGCGGCGCGCGGCCGTCCAGCATGGCCTGGACCCGTGCGGCATTGGCGGCCGCCTCGCAGTCGGGCGACAAGGGCCAGTCGATGTCCGCGGTGTCGGCCGGGTGCAGATCGAAGCGTCGGCCCTCGGCAAAGCCGTAGAGCTGGGCACGCCGGCGCAGATGGGCATAGGCCTCGCCCTCGCTGGCCCGCATCAGCAGGGCCCGGCCATCCCCAAGGCTCAGCGGCAGCAGGGCCTGGCCCATGCTGTCCAGATACTCGGGGTGGGTCACCGCGACGACCCGCACGCTGCGGCCCGGCGCGGCATCCAGCAGCTTGGCCACGCTGTGGCCGCTGTTACGCAGGCCCAGGCGCGGGCGCAGCGCCATTAGCGCGTCGAGCCCGGGGTTCAGCGTGGCCAGTGGCAGGCAGGCCAGACGGCGCTCGCTCAGCTGGGTATTGGCCTCGGCGAGGCTGCTAGCCCGTGGCAGGCCCAGCGCGTCCAGCAGCGCGAACGGACTCTCGCGGCTGTCGAAGTCATGGCGGCCGAAGATCAGCACCGGCACGCCCTCGCGCGCCAGCAGCAGGGCCACCAAGGGCATCAGATTGGCCTGCTTGCGCGCGCCGTTGAAGGTCGGCAGCAGCACGCAGCGCGGCCCGGCCGGCACCTCGACGCAGTCCGTGCGTGCCTGCATCGCCCGCACAAAGCCGGCAAGCTCGGCTTGGCTTTCGCCCTTGATGCGCATCGCGATCAGGATGGCGCCGAGCTCCATCTCGGGCACCTGGCCATCGAGGATGGCGCCGAACAGCGCCTCGGCCTGGGCCTCGTCGAGGTCGCGCGCGCCGCGCGCGCCGCGGCCGATTTCCTTGATGATGGGGGCAAGTGGCAGAGGCAATGACATGGCCACAGTTTAGAGGGCCGCCTCGCGGAGCCTCCTATGATCGCGACTTTGTCATTGAGTGAGTCCACGCCATGTCCGCCCTGATCTACCAAGCTTCCGCCCCAGTCTTCAAGCAAATGCTGGGCGGCCTGGCCGATGTCCTTGCCAAGGCCGAGGCCCATGCCGCAGCACGCACCATCGAGCCCGCAGCCCTGCTGCAGGCGCGCCTGTTCCCCGATATGTTCGCGCTGACCCGCCAGGTGCAGATTGCCTGTGATTTCGCGGCCGGTGTCTGCGCGCGCCTGGCCGGCGTCGAGGTGCCCAGCTACGAGGCCAGCGAGCAGAGCTTTGCCGAGCTGCAGGCCCGCATCGCCAAGACCCAGGACTTCATCGGCGGCGTGTCGCCGGGTCAGTTCGCCGAGGCGGCCGGCCGCGAGATCGTGCTGCGCCCGGGCACGCCCAAGGAGCGCCGCTTCACGGGCCAGCACTATCTGCTGCACTACGGCCTTCCGCAGTTCTTCTTCCACGTCACGACGGCCTACGACATCCTGCGCCACAACGGGGTCGAGGTCGGCAAGAAAGACTATATGGGCGCGTACTGAGCCGCGTCCTTACACTGAACCCATCCATCACAGAACGAGGAGCGCCCCATGGCCAAAGGTCAGCAGAAAAGCAATAAGGAAAGCAAGAAGCCGAAGAAGGACAGTTCGCCGCCCAAGCCAATCTCGCCCGGCGCGGTGATGCCCAGCGTCACCACCGTGGTGCCCGATCGCAGCAAGAAAAAGAAGTAGGCCGCAAGGCTTGTGGCGCGCAGGTTGCGGCCTGCAAGAGTTAGCAGCTTGACCGCTGCGGGTGGCTTCGGCCTGATCGGGCGCAGGAGGAGTTCATGAAGCTTTTGTCCCCGCAGCCGCGCTCGATCTATCTGACCCTGTCGATCATCATGATCGGCATGGTGCTGCTGCTCTACGCGGCCCTGGCCAGCTATCAGCTGCGTGCCAGCGAACAGCGCATGCTGGCCTTTGCGGCCGACACCTCGGCGCGGGTCGGCCGCGAGACGCTGGCTGTCATCGAAGGCGAGCTGCGGCCCGCCCGCACGACGGCGGCCCTGCTGGCCCGCAGCGGCCTGCTGACGGCGCCCGACCACGCGGGCCGCCTGGCCCAGCTGCCGCTGCTGGCGGCGGCGCTGCAGCAGAACCCTTCGCTGTCCGCCGTCTATGGTGGCACCCCCAATGGCTCTTTCGTGCTGCTGCGCCGCATCGCCGGCGCGGAGCTGCGTGCGCTGCTGCGTGCGCCGGCGCAGGCCGCCTTCGTGCTGCAGTCGGTCAACCGCGACGGCGCTGCCGTCCAGGGCGCCTATCTCTTCTACGACACCGGACTGGCCATGCTGGAGCGGCGCGAGCAGGCCGACTATGACTTCGACCCGCGCCGCCGGCCCTGGTTTGCGCAGGCGCAGAACCCGGACCGCGCCGTGCTGCAGACGCTGCCCTATCTGTTCTTCACGACCCGCGAGGTCGGCCTGACGCTGGCCAGCGCCGGCGTTAGCGGTGACTCAGGTGCCGGCATGCGGCCGGTGGCCGGTGTCGATGTCAGCCTGGCTTCGCTGTCGGCGATGCTGGCGCGTCAGCAGATCACGCCGTCGGCCGAGCTGATGGTGCTCGACGCCCAGGGTGCGGTGCTGGCCTACCCGCGGCCGGAGCGGCTCAGTGTGCGTCCCCAGGACGGTTCGCCCAAGCTGCTGCAGGTCGAGCAGCTGGGTGTGCCGGTGCTGACGGCCTTGTGGCAGCGCCTGCATGCCGGTGGCGCGCCGGCGGGCGGCCTGCTGGAGTTGGACGGGCGCGAATGGGTGACCCGCGTCGAGGCGCTGGACCACGGTGCCGGCGCGCCGCTGAGCCTGTTGATCGCCGCGCCGCGCGATGAGCTGCAGGCCGACGCGATCCAGGCCCGGCGCCTGTCGGTGCTGATCACCGCCGGCATCGTGCTGCTGATGCTGCCCCTGGTGCACTGGTCCGCCAATCTGGTGGCCAAGCCGCTGGAGCAACTGGCCCGCGAGGCCGAGGCGATCCGGCGCTTCGATTTCAGCGGCCCCGATCCGGCGCGCAGCCGCATCCGCGAGGTCGACCGGCTGGCCATCGCGATGACGGGCATGAAGCAGGCGCTGCGGCGCTTCCTGGAGATCTCCAGCGCGCTGTCGGCCGAGCGCAATTTCGATCGCCTGCTCGAGCGCATCCTGACCGAGACCATTTCGGTGGCCGAAGCCACCGGCGGCGCGGTGCACCTGCTGAGTGCCGACGGTCTGCGCCTGGAGCCGGCCGCCGCGCGGGTGTTCGATGCGCCCGGTGACAGCGCGGCGCTGCTGCCGTGGTCGCTCGACGATGGCGCCAGCCCCTCGGCCGCCGTGCAGGCGGTGCGGCAGGGCCGCACGGTGTTTGTCGACATCAGCTGGGACAACCCGGCCCATGCGCAGGTCTATGCGGGCCTGTTCCAGCGCCTGAACAGCTCGCGCTTTCGGCTGATGGCCCTGCCGCTGAAGAACCGGCAGGGCGAGACCGTCGGCGCGCTGTCGCTGAGCTTTGTGCCGGGCGAGGACCGCGACACGCTGTCGCCGTCGCGGGTGGCCTTCATCGAGGCGCTGTCGGGCACGGCCGCTGCGGCGTTGGACAACCAGCAGCTGCTGCGTGCCCGCAAGGAGCTGCTGGAGAGCTTCATCCAGCTGGTGGCGGGCGCCATCGATGCCAAGAGCCCCTACACCGGCGCGCATTGCCAGCGCGTGCCCGAGCTGACCAAGATGCTGGCGCGGGCCGCCTGCGAGGCCAGCGACGGCCCTTTCGCCGACTTCAGGCTCGACGAGGAACAGTGGGAGGCCCTGCATATCGCCGCCTGGCTGCATGACTGCGGCAAGGTCACGACGCCGGAGTTCGTCGTCGACAAGGCCACCAAGCTGGAGACCCTGCACGACCGCATCCACGAGATCCGCACCCGCTTCGAGGTGCTCAAGCGCGATGCCCAGATCGCGCTGTGCGAGCGCGCGCTGACGCCCGAGCAACTGGCCCGCGTGCGGCAAGACCTGGCCCCGATACACACCCTGCTCGATGCCGAGTTCGCCTTTGTCGCGGCCTGCAACGAGGGCGGCGAGTACCTGTCGCCCGATAAGCAGGCCCGGCTGCGCGAGATCGGCGCACGCAGCTGGTGGCGCACGCTGGACGACCGGCTGGGTGTCTCCACCGGCGAGCGGCTGCGCCAGTCCGCCACGCCGGCCGCCGCGCTGCCGGTGCAGGAGCGGCTGCTGGCCGACAAGCCCGAGCATGTGCTGCCCCGGCCGGCCGCCGAGCAAATGCCCGAGGCGAACCGCTGGGGCTTCAAGCTCAGGCAGCCCGAGCATCTGTACAACCGCGGCGAGCTCCACAACCTCAGCATCTCGCGCGGCACGCTGACCGAGGAGGAGCGCTACAAGATCAACGACCACATCGTGCAGAGCATCCGCATGCTGGAGGCCTTGCCCTTCCCGCGCCATCTGCGGCGCGTGCCCGAGATCGCCGGCGGCCATCACGAGAAGATGGACGGCAGCGGCTACCCGCGCGGGCTGCGGCGCGAGCAGATGAGCACCGAGGCCCGCATGATGGCGATCGCCGATGTGTTCGAGGCGCTGACCGCCGACGACCGGCCCTACAAAAAGGGCAAGAGCCTGTCGCAGGCCCTGGACATCATGGCCAGGATGCGGCGCGAACAGCATATCGATGCCGAGCTGTTCGAGCTGTTCCTGCGTTCGGGCGTCTATCTGGACTATGCCCGGCGCTTCATGCACCCGGAGCAGATCGACGCGGTGGACCTGGAGGCCGCGCTGGCCTGAGCGCGTCCGCTCAGCGCTCCTGACGACTCACCGTGACGCGCAGCGGCGCGGCCTTCAGCAAGACCTGGCCCTCGGCGTCCAGAAAGCGCGCCTCGATCTCGTAGTCGCCCTTGGGCAGGTCCAGCGTTGCTTCGGTGCGGCCGTCGCCCAGCGCCAGGCGCTGCACCGCGCTGCCGCCGCGCAGCACGGTCAGCGCGAAATGGCCGGTGTTGGCGATCTTTTGCCCGGCCGGTGCGACGCCGGGCCCGATGACGCCCAGGCTCAGCATGAAGGGGCTGGTGACCGGCTCCTGGTCGCGCAGGTTCTTGATGTAGACCGCCGGCGTGCTCGGACGCGGCGCGCTGATCTGGTCTTGGTACCAGGCGGCACAGGTCTCCTCGAAACGGTTCGGGTCGATGCTCAGCGGCGCGGCCGTGCGGGCACCGCTGACCTCCACCGTGATCTCGCGGCTGTAGACGAAGTAGGGCCGGTGCTCATGGTCGGCAAACAGCAGGCGCAGCCGGTGCTTGCCGGCAGGCAGGCTGACTTCGGCGCCGGTCTGGCCCTTGCCGAAGTGCTTGTGCGTGTCGGAGAAGGGGATGGCGGCCTGATGGTCGCGCGGCAGCGGCGTGTTGATCAGTAGATGATGGTGGCCGGCGCGTTCGTTCTTGTTGCCGGCCGGGATCACGCCCATGCCGCGGATGCCGAAATCAACCCAGAAGGGCGAACGCAGCACATAGCCGTCGCGCAGATTGCTGAAACGCACCGCCATCGGCTCGCGCAGATCGACGGCGGTGCGCTCGGCCGTGTGAGACAGCCAGCAGCGCTTGGCCAGCGCGTCGGCCGGCAAGGCCTGACCCCAGGCGGCATGGGCCAGCGTCCAGCCCAGGGCGGTGAGGGCCAGACGATGAAGGGCGGGGCGTTGCGACATGCCGGCAAGACGTGGTTGCGATGGCCGTCATTGTGGCCGAGCCTTGGGCCTGGCCGTCCTACACTCTGTCCCATGTGCTCGTCTCCTGATCTCTACGCCGCCTCGGTGCCGGTGCTGGCCCGCTATCTGCGCCGCGCGCAGGCCTGGCTGGACAAGGCGGCTGCGCAGCTCGATGCCGCTGGCGGCAGCGAGGCCGCGCTGCTGCAGACCCGGCTGGCACCCGGCATGTTCACGCTGGCCCAGCAGATCCACACGGCGGCCGGTTTCGCCCAGCGTGCCTGCGCGCCGCTGGCCGAGGTCGAGATGCCGGCGCTGGGGCAGGGCGATGCGGCAAGCCTGGCCGAGCTGCAGGCACGTCTGGCGCGCGCGCTGGCTTTTGTCGAGAGTCTGGATGCGGCGGCGATGCGCGCCGCGGCCGGTCGGCGCCTGCGGACCCAGGCCGGCGAGGCCTGGCTGGAGCTGGAGTCGGCGGAGTTCCTGCAGCTCTATGCGCTGCCGAACTTCTTCTTCCATCTGGGCATGGCCTATGCGCTGCTGCGCCAGGCCGGCGTGCCGCTGGGCAAACCGGACTTCGACGGCTGGCACCGCTATCCGGACGGTTTCAGCTTCTAGTCAGTGTTTGAGCACCAGCGTGACCAGCAGGCAGCAGTCCTGCTCGGCCACCAGCGCGTGGGGCTCGCCGGCACTCAGCACGATCAGCTGGCCGGCCGTCAGCGGCGTCGTGATGCCCGGCGTGCGCAGCTGCACCCGCCCGGCCAGGCACTGGATGCTGATCTCGCCGGCCACCTTGTGCTCGGGCAGCTGCTGGCCGGCGTGCAGCACCACATGCATCAGCTGCAGCTGCGCGGTCTTGATCAGGCTGGTGCTGGGGCTGTCGGTGCGCTCATCGGCCAGCGGCTTGAGGTCGATCAGTTGACCGTGCTTGGCGTGGGTCAGGGCCATGACCGTCTCCGGTGGACAGGGTGTGGCCATTGTGATCCCTAGAATCGCGCCATGTCTTCCTTTCATCGCCGCAGCCTGCTGCTGTCCGCCCTGGCCCTGGCCGGCTGCTCGAGCTTCCAGGCATCCCCGCCCCCAGCCCCCGCACCGATCGACTCGACCCCGCCCGGCCCCAAGCCGCCCCCCAAGCCTCCTCGCATCGGTCTGGCCCTGGGCGGCGGTGCGGCGCGCGGCTTTGCCCATATCGGGGTGATCCAGGTGCTGGAGGAGGCCGGCATCAAGGTGGATCTGGTGGCCGGCACCTCGGCCGGCTCGCTGGTGGCCGCGCTCTACGCCTCGGGCATGAACGGCAAGCAGATGGCTGCTCTGGCCGAGGCCATGGACGAGGGCGCGATCACCGACTGGGCCTTTCCCGGCCGTGGCCTGATACGTGGCGAGGCGCTGGCGCGCTTCATGCGCGAGAAGACCGGCAACCGGACGATCGAGCAGATGGCGATGCCCTTGGGCATCGTCGCCACCGATCTGGCCGACGGCTCGGGCGTGCTGTTTCGCAGCGGCGATACCGGCACGGCGGTGCGCGCTTCCAGCGCGGTGCCGGCGCTGTTTCAGCCGGTCAAGATCGCCGGGCGCGAGTATGTGGACGGGGGGCTGGTGGCGCCGGTGCCGGTGCGCTATGCGCGCCAGATGGGGGCGGACCTGGTGATCGCGGTGGACATCAGCTCGCCGCCCGAGGACAAGCCGCTGGGCGATGCGATGCGCATGCTGCTGCAGACCTTTGCCATCATGAGCCGCAGCATCAACAGCTACGAGCTGCGCGAGGCCGACCTGGTGCTGCAGCCCCGGCTCTTGGGCATAGGCAGTGCCGACTTCACTGCGCGCCGGCGCGCCATCCAGGTCGGGCGCGAGGCGGCGCAGGCCCTGCTGCCGCAGCTGCGCCAGCGCATCGAGTCCAAGACCCGCTGACAGAACCGACTCAGCGCAAGCCCAGCTCGCGCCTGAATTCGGCCTGCATGCGCTGGTAGCTGCCGTTGCGGCGCAGCGCCTGCAGGCCCTGGCCGAACTGTCGCGCCAGCTGCTCGCCCTGTGGATGGGCTTTTGAGAAGGCGATCCAGAAGCCATCCAGCGAGACGCGGCCGACGCGCCTGACTTTGCCGTCGAACTCCGGGCTGGCGCGGATGCGCAGCAGGCCGGGCATGGTGTTGAGCAGGATGTAGTCGACCCGTTTGCTGAGCAGCATGCGCAGCAGCAGCTGGTCCGAGGTGGCGGTCTGGCGCTTGATCAAGGGGTCGCGCATGAACTCGGTCGGGTAGGTGTAGCCATGGGTGTAGCCGACGCTGGCACCGCGCAGATCGGCCAGACCCAGCTCGGTGTCCGGCGCATCGGCGCGGGCGAAGATGGCCAGCTCCTCCTCGAACATCGCCGGTTCGTGCCAGTGGTAGAGCGAGCGGTTCTCGGTGGTGATGGTGGCGTTGAAGCAGCCGGCCGCCCGGCCGTCGCTGGCGTAGCGCATGCAACGCGCGAAGGGCACGGCCTGCAGGCGCACCGCGATACCCTGGGTCGCGAACGCGGCCTGCACCAGCCGGACCGCGAAGCCCTGCGGTTCGCCGTCCGGCCCCTGGGAGGCATAGGGCGGCCAGTCGTCCTCGACGGCGATCAGCGGGTCGGCGCCCAGCGCGGCGCCGCACAGCAGCGACAACAACAGCGCCGAGAGACGCGGGCCAAGCCGGCGAGCGGCGAGCAAAGACGGGCACATGGTGGACCTGGGAACGGTTGTTTCTTGTTCTCCCCTGTCGACGCCTTCGATGATGCGTCAGCTCGCGCCGGCCTTGGCCGCTCTCTTGTCCCCGGAATGGGTGGCGCCGCACGCGGGTCTGCCTGGCCGGCTATGCTCGCGCCACCATGCAAATTCCGCTGTTTCCCCTGCAGTCCCTGCTGTTCCCGGACGGACGGCTGGGCCTGCGCATCTTCGAGCCGCGTTATCTGGACATGGTCAAGCGCTGCCATGAGCGAGGCGAGCCCTTCGGCGTCGTGGCGCTGATCGACGGGGCCGAGGTGCGCCAGCGCGCCAGCGGGTCGGACGACGGCGGTTTCGTGCGCGAACGCTTCCAGGAGATTGGCACGCTGGCCCATATCGGCCTGTTCGAGCGTCCGCAGCCCGGGCTGATGCAGATCCTGTGCCGCGGCGGCCAGCGCTTCAGGCTGCACAGCAGCGAGTGCCTGCCGCATGGCTTGTGGATGGGTGAGGCCGAGCTGATCGATGAGGACGGCGCGGTGCCGGTGCCGGCCGATCTGAGGCCGGCGGCGCGCCTGCTGCAGGGCCTGCTGCACCGGCTGGAGCTGGGCGCGGCGGCGGCCGAGCTGCCGATCCAGCCGCCCTATCTATGGAACGACTGCGGCTGGCTGGCCAATCGCTGGTGCGAGCTGCTGCCGCTGCCGGCCGACGAGAAGCAGCGCCTGATGCAGCTGGAGAACCCGCTGCTGCGCCTGGAACTGGTGGCCGACCAGCTGGAGGGGCTGGGCATCACGCCGGACTGAGGGGAAGCCCCTCCGGACGTAAAAAAACCCGGTGCGGACACCGGGTTTGAAGGGCACTTGGCAAGCCGCGCTTGCGATGGGTGCCGAGGAGACAACTGAAGAAATCAGGAGGCGCGCTTGGCGCTGCGGGCCGCCGTTTGCGTGGCCTTGACTGCCGAGTTGGTGACGGTCTGGAAGTTGGCTTCGGCGACGTCAGCGGCTTGCTTGGCGGCCTTCTGGACCGACTCGAAAGCGTTGCTGGCGGCGGCCACGGCCGACTTCACCAGAGCGACGGCGCTCTCGGTGCCGGCGGGGGCGTTCTTGGCGGCGCTGTCGACGACGGCGGCGAACTTCTTCTGCACATCGGCCAGCTGGGCTTCGGCCACCTTGGCGACTTCGGCATTGGTGGCGGCAGCGATGTCATACAGATGACGGCTGTAGGAAGCGGCCTTCTCGGCGCTGGGCTGCAGCAGCGTGGATTGCAGGGCCAGCAGCTCCTGAGCGTCCTTGACCGACAGCGCGGCGGTGGTGGTCTCGGCGGCTTCGCCCAGCGCGGTCTTGGCGACTTGCAAATTCAGTTCCACCAACTTCTCAACGCCTTCGAAGGCCTTGTTGGTGAGACCGAACAGGGTCTCGACATTGGCTTTGTGGGCGGCGAAAACTTGTTCTGCGGTCAGCATGGATTGGCTCCTAAAGACGGGTTGATGTCAGGTGGATACGAACTTGCATCCGGTGTTGCCGTGTACTTTTGCTGCACCGCAACATGAAACGAAGTATAGGGCGGCGGCGGATGATTGCAAGCGTTATTTGCTGCAGTGCAGCAAAGTAGAGGGCTATTCCTAAATCCGCTGTCCGGCACAGCATCGGGCCGGCGCATGACCGCAGCATGACGCCCGGGCGACGCGGTGAGGCCAAAACCGCTATCGTCGCTGCCGATGCAAGCCTTTCATTCCGACGCCCACAGCCTGGCCCTGCCGCCGGGCCACCGCTTCCCGCAGTCCAAGTACCGGATGCTGCGCGAGCGGCTGGAGCGCGACCCGGGCCCGCTGCGGCTGATCCCCGCCGAGGCCGCCACCGAGGGCGAGCTGGCCCTGGTCCACACGCCCGACTACCGGGACGCGGTACTGCTGGGCCGGCTCTCGGCCGCCCAGCAGCGCGAGATCGGCTTTCCCTGGTCGCCCACGATGGCCGAGCGCTCGCGCCGCTCGGTGGGCGCCACCATCATGGCCGCGCGCGCCGCACTGGCCGAGGGCGTGGCGGCCAATCTGGCCGGCGGCACCCACCATGCCTATGCCGACAAGGGCAGCGGCTACTGCGTGTTCAATGATGTGGCCATCGCCGCGCGGCTGATGCAGGCCGAGTGGCATGTCAGCCATCGCCAGCTGCTGCGCGTGCTGGTGATCGATCTGGATGTGCACCAGGGCAATGGCACGGCGGCGATCTTCCGCGACGACGAGTCGGTGTTCACCTTCTCGATGCACGGGGCCAAGAACTTCCCGTTCCGCAAGGAGGCCAGCGATCTGGATGTCGAGCTGCCCGATGGTTGCAGCGACGAGCCCTATCTGGCCGCGCTGGACCAGGCCCTGGACCAGGTCTGGCGCCGCTGCACGCCACAGCTGGCCTTCTATCTTGCCGGCGCCGACCCTCACGAGGGCGACCGCCTGGGCCGGCTCAAGCTGAGCGAGGCGGGGTTGCGCGAGCGCGACCGTCGCGTGCTGCAGCAGCTGCGCGAGCGCGGCATTCCGGTGGCGCTGAGCATGGCCGGTGGCTACGGCCATGACCTGAACACCACGGTGGCCGTGCAGGTGAATACCCTGAGCGAGGCGGCGCACAGCTGGGCGCAGTGGCGCTCCGGCAGATGAAAGAATGCGGGCCATGAGCGAGAACCGACTTAAGGCCGAGGGCCGCCAGGCCTATGCCCAGTTCGTCCGTCTGGGCACCCGCTGGATGGACAACGACATCTACGGCCATCTCAACAACGTCGTCTACTACAGCCTGTTCGACACTGCGGTGAACCAGTACCTGATCGAGCAGGGCGCGCTGGACATCCACGGCGGTGCGGTGATCGGCCTGGTGGTCGAGACCCACTGCAATTTCTTCGACTCGCTGGCCTTTCCGCAGGCGGTCGACGCCGGCCTGCGCGTGAGCCAGCGCGGCCGCTCCAGCGTGCGCTACGAGATCGGCCTGTTCGCCGAGGGCGCCGAGCTCTGCGCGGCACGCGGCCATT
The DNA here is from genome assembly GCF_028462495.1 of Paucibacter sp. XJ19-41. Taxonomy (NCBI): domain Bacteria; kingdom Pseudomonadati; phylum Pseudomonadota; class Betaproteobacteria; order Burkholderiales; family Sphaerotilaceae; genus Roseateles; species Paucibacter sp. XJ19-41. Next base: position 6,291 of record NZ_JAQOWX010000021.1, on the reverse strand, counting down.
TTGTCCATGTCTATGTGGACCGCGAGACACGTCGCCCGGTAGCCGAGCTGCCGGCCCCCTACCTTCAAGCCCTGCAAGGACTGCGTCCATGAGCCTGTTTGACAAACCCTCGCCCGAGGCCGCCGCTGCGGTCGATGCGGCCATCGAGAGCCGCCATTCGATGCGCGCCTTCCTGCCGACCCCGGTGCCGCGCGAGGTCATCGAGGACATCCTGCGGGTGGCCTCGCGGGCACCGTCGGGCACCAACACCCAGCCCTGGCAGGTCCATGTGCTGACCGGCGCGGCGCGGCAGCGCCTGTCCGAACGCATCCTGGCCGTCTATGACGACCCGGAAGAGCTGGCCACCCACAGCGAGGAGTACGCCTACTACCCGCGCGAATGGGCCTCGCCCTATATCGACCGGCGCCGCAAGGTCGGCTGGGATCTGTACGGCCTCTTGAACATCGCCAAGGGCGACAAGGTCCGCATGCATGAGCAGCATGGCCGCAACTACAGCTTCTTCGACGCGCCGGTGGCCCTGATGTTCACGATAGACCGGGTGATGCAGCAGGGCAGCTGGCTGGACTACGGCATGTTTCTGCAGAACATCATGATCGCCGCGCGCGGGCGCGGCCTGCACACCTGCCCGCAGGCGGCTTTCACGCAGTTCCACCGCGTCATCGCCGAAGAGCTGCAGCTCAAGCCGACCCAGATGCTGGTCTGCGGCATGTCGCTGGGCCATGCCGACCCGGCCGCCACCGAGAACAGCCTGATCACCGAGCGCGAGCCGGTGGCCGGCTTCACCCGCTTCATTGAAGACTGAGACGCATGAGACTGCTTGCTGCACTGGGCCTGGCCCTGCTGACCCCGCTGGCCCAGGCGGCCGATCTTGACGGCCGTGCCTTCGGCGCGCTGTGGGGCATCCCCTTCGCCGGCATGCTGCTGTCGATCGCCATCATGCCGCTGGCCCTGCCCAAGATCTGGCACCACCACTACGGCAAGATCGCTGCCGCCTGGGCGCTGGCCTTTCTGGTGCCCTTTGCCTTGAGCCAGGGCCTGGGCGCCACGGCCGGCGTGCTGGCGCACACCCTGGTGGCCGAGTACCTGCCCTTCATCATCCTGCTGTGTGCGCTGTTCACCACCGCCGGCGGCATCTTTGTGCGCGGCAATCTGCACGGCAGCCCGGGCCTGAATGTGGGGCTGATGCTGATCGGTGCGGCGTTGGCCAGCGTGATGGGCACGACCGGCGCCTCGATGCTGATGGTGCGGCCGCTGATACGGGCCAATGACAACCGCCGCCATGTCGCCCATGTGCTGGTGTTCTTCATCTTCATCGTCAGCAATGCCGGCGGCTCGCTGACGCCGCTGGGCGATCCGCCGCTGTTCCTGGGCTTTCTGAAGGGGGTGGACTTCTTCTGGACCGCCCGCCACATCTTCCCCGAGACCCTGTCGCTGATCGCCGCGCTGCTGCTGATCTTCTATCTGATCGACAGCTACTGGTACCGCCGTGAAGGCGTGACCAAGCAAGACCCGACCCCGGACACTCCCGGCTTCGGCATCGAGGGTGGCATCAACTTCCTGCCGCTGGCGCTCGTCGTTGCGCTGGTGCTGATGAGCGGCCTGTGGAAGCCCGGCATCGCCTTCGACATCCTCGGCACCGAACTGGAGCTGCAGGCCCTGCTGCGCGATGTGGGCCTGCTGGCCGTGACGGCCTGGTCGCTGGCGATCACGCCCCGGGCCTTGCGCGAGAAGAACCAGTTCTCCTGGGCCCCGATGCAGGAGGTGGCCAAGCTCTTCATCGGCATCTTCCTGACGATGATTCCGGTGCTGGCGATGCTGAAGGCCGGCGAGCAGGGCGCGTTCGCGGCCGTGGCGCGGGCGGTGACCGGCCCCGACGGCCAGCCGCTGCCCTGGGCCTATTTCTGGTTCAGCGGGGTGCTGTCGTCCTTCCTCGACAATGCGCCCACCTATCTGGTGTTCTTCAACCTGGCCGGCGGCGACCCGCAGGTCCTGATGACGACGCTGGCACCGACCCTGGCCGCGATCTCGGCCGGCTCGGTCTTCATGGGTGCCAACAGCTATATCGGCAACGCCCCCAACTTCATGGTCAAGGCCATTGCCGAGGATCGCGGCATCAAGATGCCCAGCTTCTTCGGCTATATGGCCTGGTCCGGCGCGGTGCTGATCCCGCTGTTCGTGCTGATGACCTTCATCTGGTTCCGTTGACGCGGGCCTATCCACAGGAGACAAGACGATGAATGACAAGCCCAAGGTGCTGGTGGCGCGCAAGACCTTCGATGACGTCGTCGAGCGGCTGCGTGCGCATTTCGAGGTCGAGAGCAACGAGGCCGACGAGGTCTGGTCGCAGGACCAGCTGATCGAGCGCCTGCAGGGCATGAGCGGCGTCTACATCACCGGCTCCGAGAAGATCGACGCGCGGCTGCTGGATGCCTGCCCGGGCCTGCGCGCGGTCTGCACGATGGCGGTGGGCTACAACAATATCGATGTGCCGGCCTGCAGCGCACGCGGCGTGCTGGTCAGCAATGCGCCCGATGTGCTTACCGAGACCACGGCCGACTTCGGCTTCGCGCTGATGATGGCCACGGCCCGCCGCATCACCGAGAGCGAGCATTTCCTGCGCCGCGGCGAGTGGCGCAAATGGAGCTATGACATGTTCGCCGGCAGCGATGTGCATGGCGCCACGCTGGCCATCCTGGGCATGGGCCGCATCGGCCAGGCGATCGCACGGCGCGGCCATCTGGGCTTCGGCATGCCGGTGATCTATCACAACCGCTCGCAGCTGGCCCCCGAGATCGCCGCGCCGCTGGGCGCGCAATGGGTCGAGAAGGACGAGCTGCTGCGGCGCGCCGATCATCTGCTCATCGTCGTGCCCTACAGCCCGGCAGCCCACCATATGGTCGGCGAGCGCGAGCTGGCGCTGATGAAGCCGAGCGCGACCTTGACCAATATCGCCCGCGGCGGTGTGGTCGACGATGCCGCGCTGGCGCGCGCGCTGGCGGCCGGCACCATCGCCGCAGCGGGCCTGGATGTGTTCGAGGGCGAGCCCCAGGTGCATGCCGGCCTGCTGGCCGCGCGCCATGTGGTGCTGACCCCGCATATCGCCAGCGCCTCGATCCCGACCCGGCGCGCGATGAGCCATCTGGCCGTCGACAATCTGATCGCGGCGCTCAGCGGCGGCACGCCGCCGACCGCGCTGAATCCCGAAGTGCTGAACAGGTCGCCCGCTTGAGCCTCCCAAAAACCGCCCGCTTTGTCACCCAGGCCTTCGCGCCGACCGAGGAGCAGCTGCGCATCCAGACCTCGGCCCAGCCGACCCTGCTGATCGAGGCGGCCGCCGGTGCGGCCAAGACCAGCACGCTGGCGCTGCGTATCGCCGAGTCGCTGGCGCTGGGCACCGACCCGCGCTCCATGCTGGCGCTGACCTTCACGCCCACGGCGGTGCTGGCGCTGCGCCAGACCCTGCGCCTGATCGGTGTGGCGCCCGAGCCGCTGGCCGCCCTGCGCATCGAGAGCTGCGATGCCTATGCCACGGCCGTGCTGAAGCGGCTGGAGGGCCGCGATGCGCGCCGGCCGGTGCAGTCGCTGAGCCGGCCCGAGCAGCTCAAGCCCCATGTCTGGCAGGCCGTCGCCGACGCCGCCGACAACCCCGCCGAGCGCTACCCCGAGGAGCTCAACCCCCCCACCTATGGCAGCGATGCCTATGTCGGCCAGTTCCTGCGCCGCATCGAGGGCATCAAGGGCCGGCTCTTGCTCGAGCTGCACCCGGCCGACAGCGGCGACAGCCCCGACTACGCCGCCGACGAACTGGGCCTGGACTATGGCCTGCTGCGCATGCTGCGCAGCTACGAGGCGCTGCGCTGGCCGGCCGGCGAGGACCATCCCTTGTTCCGCGGCCCGCTGGACGCCAGCTACGACCTGGCCCGGCTGCTGCTCGATCCCGACACGGCGGCGCTGCCGCTGGGCGATTTCGACGAGCTCTTCGTCGACGAGATGCATGACTGCAACGAGGCCATGTTCACGATCCTGAAGGCCTTGCTCAGGCGCGAGCCGGCGCCGCTGTTCTGCGCCGTCGGCGACCGCCACCAGGTCATCCACCAGCACAGCGGTGCCGATGCCCGCTTCATGGGCCAGGCGCTGGACCAGGAGACCGGCCGCAGCGTGCAGCGCCTGCCGCTGAGCCAGAGCTTCCGTTACGGCGCCAGCGTGGCCGGCTGGATGAGCCGGCACACCGGCAAGCCGGTGCGCGCGGCCGCCGAGCGCAGCACCGAGCTGCAGACCCTGAGCTATGGCGGCCCCGGCGAGTCCGACCAGCCCAGTTGCGAGGAGGTGCTGGTGGCCGCGCTGCAGCGCTGGCGCCGCGAGCAGCGCCGCGAGGCGGTGTACGCCAGCTGCGCGGTGCTGCTGCGCCACGAGTCGCAATCGGTGCTGATCGAGAACGCGCTGCATGCCCACGGCATCACCCACCGCTTCATGGGCTTCGGCAGCTATCTGCAGCGCCCCGAGGTGCTGTTCGTGCGCAGCGTCTACGCGATCGCCAGCGGCCGGCTCGATACGCTGGGCGGCGCCGCGACGCGCGCGCTGATTCCGGCCGCGCTGTTCGAGATGACACAGGCCCGTATCGTCGACGAGGACGACCCCGACCACGAATCGGCCGATGCCTTTGTGCGCGAGGCCGCCGGCCACGCGGCCGAGAGCGAGCAGGTGATAGCGAGCCTGTTCAGCGACCATGTGATGGCGCGCTCGCCGGCGCCGGTGCGTCGCCGCCTGGAGCTGGCCCTGGCCAGCGTGCGCCAGGGCGAGGGCTTCGAGGCTTTTCTGGCCGCGCTGGACATGCCGGCCTTTGCCCGCGCGGTGTTCGTCGAGCAGCAGCGCCGCGACGAGGTGCAGCGCCATATGCAGGGCTTGCTGGCGGCGGCGCGGCAGCAGGACTCGGTGCTCGAGTTCTTCCGCCGGCTGCAGGCGCTGGACGAGGCCAATGCCCAGCGTCTGGCCGATCATGCGGCCGGCAAGGTGCGCTCCAACAAGCTGGCGCTGCCGGCAATCACCTTGGCCAGCGCCGCCCATGTCAAGGGCCTGGAGTTCGAGCATGTGCTGCTGCCCTATCTGGAGCAGGGCGTGTTTCCGCAGGCCCGCGCCGAGCTGGCCGACGAGCGCAATCTCTTCTATGTGGCGGTGACCCGGGCCCGCCAGCGCCTGAGCCTGATGGTGCCGGCCGCCCGGCCCAGCGCTTTCCTCGCGGCGCTGCCCTGAGACCACAGCCCCCGAGCGCGGGGTGCCGCCGAGGGTCGGGTCTTGATATATTGGCGTCAATGACACCGTTGTCAGCAACAGAACACATACCGAATTGATCGGGAGGGCCGCGCGAGGGGCCAGGTCTTGACAGGGCCTGGTCGTGGTGTCCCCGATGCACCCTATGACCGCTGCGAGCTCCTGGATCCTGTTGTTGGCAGGGCGCCTGCGCGCCTGGGTGATGGCTGAGCCGGCGCCCGGCCGTGCCGGCCCGGCCGATGTGCAGCTCAGCGCGCTGCGCGTGATGCTGCTGGCCTGCGCGGTGCTGGGCGCCGGGGTCGGGCTGCACAGCGCGGTGCTGGCGCTGCGTCTGGGCAAGCCCTGGGCGGTGGTGATCGTGCTGCTGGTGCTGGGTCTGCTGGGCGCATCGATCGGCCGCGCGCGCCAGCGCAGCCGGGGCGGGGTGCTGCTGCTGCTGGCGGCCATCTATATGGCCGGGCTGGGCATCACCGTCTCCACCGGCAGCCAGCCCGAGCTCTCGCGCCTGGGCTATGTGGTCAGTTATATGACGCCGATGGTGGCGGGCCTGCTGCTGAGCTGGCGGCTCGGGCTGGCGCTGATGCTGTTCAACAGCCTGTTCTTCCTGTTGGCGGTCAGCGGCTTCCAGGCGCCGCAGCTGCCGCAGCAGCAGGTGCGGCTGCCGGGCTCGCTGTTCTATGTGCATGCGGCGCTGTTCATGTTCTTCAATCTGTGCCTGCCGCTGGCGGTGTTCCGCCTGGTGGACGGCATGCGGCGCACCGAGGCCCAGCTGCGCGGCTCGGTGCGCCGCGAGGCCTGGGCCACCTGGCATGACCCGCTGACCGGCCTGCCCAACCGCGCCTATTGCATCCGCAGGCTTCAGGCCAGCTGCGCGGCCGGCGCGCCGCCGCTGGCGCTGCTGACGCTGCGCCTGTGCAATCTGCGCCAGCTCAATGCGCGCTACGGCGTCGCCGCGGGCGACGAGCTGCTGCGGCATTTCGTGCGCCAGCTGCGGGCCGTGCTGCCGGCCGGGGCCCGGGCGGC
>NZ_JAQOWX010000209.1:811-4436 GCF_028462495.1 Paucibacter sp. XJ19-41 | reverse complement strand
GTGGCCGGCTCAGCACATAGCCGGCCGAGGCCAGCATCCCCAGCGTGACTCCGGTGGCCAGCCAGGGGCCGGGCCGGGCCTGCCAGCAGAACAGCCCCAGGCCCAGGGCCATGCCGGCGCCGGCCATCAGCTTGGCGCGCGCGCCGATCGCGCCCTCGCGCTGCCAGTCCTGCAGCAGCGGGCCGAAGCGGGGATGGGCCAGCAGCCGGGCCTGCAGGCACGGCGAGGCGCGACCAAAGCAGGCCGCCGCGATGATCAGGAAGACCGTGGTGGGCAAGAGCGGCAGCAGCGCGCCGATGAGGGCGCAGGCCAGCGCCAGCCAGCCCAGCAGCAGGTAGGCATGACGAGAGGCCTGGCGATAGGCCGGAAGGGCCGGCATCGGCGGATCAGCCCAGCTCGCGCGCCACATGGGCATGCACGCGCTCGAAGGCGGCGCGCGCGCCGGCCACCAGGGCCTGCTCGGCGGTCTCGTCCAGGCTCAGCGCGTCCAGCATGCCGGTGAAGCCGCGCCAGTGGCGCAGCCGGCCGTCCGGATGACCGGCCAGATGGCGGGCGCCATGGTGCTCGTCCAGGCCCAGCTTGGCGGCCAGCTTGAACAGCACCGCGCCGCCCAGGTTCGAGCCCTCGACCACATAGCACCAGCCCAGCGCCGTGGCCAGGTCGGCCTCCATCGGCAGGGCCGGCGCGCCGAAACCGCTTTCGTCATGGGCCGGGGCCTGCACATCGATCAGGTCCTGGCGTATCTGGTCCAGGCGCTGGCGCTCGGCCAGATCGGGCAGCAGCGCGGCCAGGTCGGCGCGCCGGTACAGCGGCGCGACATCGTGGTGAAAGCGCAGCTGCACCTGCACAAAGCGGCGGAAGTGGTCGACGCTGGCAAAGGGCTGGCTGCGCATGATGCGCGCGTCCAGGCGCTCATGGCTGTCATGGCTGGCGGCCTTCAGGCGCTGGCTGCGGGTGGGCGGGGTGTCGCTCATCGGGGGCCTCCGTTCAGAATGTCAGGCTCAGGTCGACGCGCAGGCTGCGGCCCGGCGCCGGCATCGGCGACAGCGCCAGCGGGTCCAGGTAGTAGCGGTCGCCGAGGTTGTCGACCGCGACGTTGAGCTGGGTGTTCTTGCGCAGCTTGTAGCTGGCAAACAGGTCGACGATCAGGGTCGCCGGGTAGTACTGCTGCAGGGTCGTGTAGGCATTGGTGTTCCAGGGCTGGTCGAGCCGGTGCAGCGGCGCGCTATTGCGCACGACGCGGGTGCCGAGGGTCAGGTCTTGCTGCAGCAGGCGCGCACCCAGCGTGGTGTTGAGGCTGAACTTGGGCGGGTTCTGGGTGTTGGCATAGCTGCCGCCGAAGCCGCCGTCGGCGCAGTCGGGCGCGTTCTTGACGCCGTACCTGGCATTGCGCAGCGCGGCGCCGGTGGCCGGGTCGCAGGTGCGGGCGCGGTCGAAATAGCTGGCCGAGACATCGGCGAAGAAGCTGCCGCGGTCGTAGGCGCTCTGCAATTCCCAGCCGGCGGTCTCGAAGCGCGCCATATTGCTCATCGTGAAGCTGTAGCTGCTGGGGTCGTAGCTGCGGGTGATGTAGTCGCGGATGCGGTTGTCAAAGCGCGCCAGCTTCAGCGACAGCCGATCCTGGGCGGCCCAGACGCCGCGCAGGCTGGCGCTGGCGCCCAGCTCCCAGCTGCGGTTGCGCTCGGGGCGCAGATCGGGGTTCGGGGTGATGAAGTGGTTGCCCACCGTGGCCTCGAACACGCTGGGCATCTTGAAGCCCTCGGCATAGCGGGCGTAGATGAGGCTGTCCTCGCCCGGTCGGTAGCTGGCGCTGAAGCTGGGCGCGAACCTGCTGCCCTTGCGGCGCAGCGGCTCGTCATAGCGCCAGGCGCTGGCGATCTGGTCCATGAAGGCGCCGTTGTTCGGCGCGAAGGCCTTCCAGCTGTCGAAGCCCAGATCGGCCAGGGTGCCCAGGCGGTGCGGGCTGGCGCGCAGCGAGGCCTCGGTGAACCGGCCCTGGGCGTCCGGGTACCAGGTCACGTACTCCAGCGCCTTGCCATTCTTGTAGACGTGGACGGCACGGCGCGGCACCTTGATCTTCTCGGTCACATGGGCGCGGCGGTTCAGGTCGCGCACCTCGTATTGGATCAGCCGACCGCCGGCCAGCAGGCTCAGCGCCTCGACGGGCTTCCATTCCAGCGAACCGACCAGGCTGGCCTCCTTGCGCACCGCCGAGCGCACATAGCGGTTGTTGCGCAGATCGGCCTCGACCACCGGGGTGGCGCTGCCGGGGCCGGTCTTCTCGTGGGTGTAGGACAGGCCGTACTTGGCCTCCAGCGACTGCTGCTCACCGATGAAGAAGATCGAGCTGTTGCCGACCTGGCCACCCCAGCGCTGGCCGCGCACATTGGAGCGCAGCGCATGGGCATAGCTCGCACCCTGCGGATCACCCATCTGGTTGCTGGGCAGGTCGCGCCCCACCGGGGCCGAACCCATCACCGCATTGAACATCGTGCTGTCGCTGCGGGTCAGCCAGAGCCGGCTTTTCAGGTCGATCAGCGACTGGCCGGCCGGCTGCCAGCGGTGCTGGGCGGTCAGCGCGCTCAGCTTCATGCGGCCGGGCTCGAACTGCTGCATGGTGTTCTCGGGGTCGGCGTATTTGACCCAGTCATTGGAGGCCGGCGTGCGCGAGATGGCCGAGGGCATGACCTCGCCGTACTCGGCCTTCAGATGGCGCAGGCCCAGCTCCAGCGCCTGGTCGGGGTTGGGGCGCCAGGTGCTCTTGAGCAGCAGGGAGTCATTGACGCTGTGGGTGTTCAGCACCTCCTCGCCGGCCCGGTAGTACTCGGAGACCGGATCGGGGTTCATGCCGGTGCCACCGCCACTGCGGGTGTTGCCGCGGTAGCGGCCAATGCCCTTGGTGCCGGCGAAGTAATTGCCCTGCTTGCGATGTACATAGGCGGCCACCAGGTCCAGGCGCTCGCTGCGGCTGGCCCAGGCGGCCGAGCCGAAGTGGCTTTTCGGCGCCAGCAGCTCGCCGCGCCCGCTGCGGTTGAGCACCTGGAAGCCGGTCTGCGGGCTCACGCTGTTGTCGGCCACGCCGCCGCGCAGCCGCCAGCCCTGGCTCTGCTCGGCATCCAGGATGTCGAGCGCGCCCAGGGTCTGCATGCTGACCACGCCGCCGATCGCGCCGGCCCCGTCCAGGCTCAGGTTCGGGCCCTTCTCTATGGTCACGCTGCCGATCAGGTCGGGGTCCAGATAGCTGCGCTGCTGCTGGCCGGCATAGCCGCGATAGACCTCCAGCGACTGCTGGCTGCCGTCGATCACCACCGGCACCCGGCCCTGGCCCTGGATGCCGCGGATATTCACGTCGAGCGCGTGGCCGTTGCGGATGTCGCCCATCTGCACCCCGGCCTGGCCTTTGAGCATATCGGCCGGCGAGGTGCCGCGAAAACGCTCCAGCGTCTCGCGCGTGATGTGGGCCGAGGAGCCGGCCTGGCGATAGGGCGCGGCCTGGGCCTCGGCGCTGGAGGCGTGCAGGGACAGGCCGGCAGCGCCGGCCTGCTCGCCCTGCACCCGCAGGCTGCCCAGCTGCAGCGCGCCGGCGGGCGCCGGCTGCAGGGTCAGGATGCCCTTGGCGCCGGGC
>NZ_JAQOWX010000209.1:0-686 GCF_028462495.1 Paucibacter sp. XJ19-41 | reverse complement strand
GCTGGGCCAGCAGGCCGGTGCCGGCCAGCAGCGCGGCCAGGCCTTCGCGCGGGCTGTAGTCGCCGCGCAGGCCGGGGCTTTGCCGCCCCTGGGTCAGGCCCGCATCGGCCGAGATCAGCAGGCCGGACTGGCTGGCAAAACGCGGCAGCAGCTCGGCCAGCGGGCCAGCCGGCAGCTCGTAGTGCTGGGTGGAGGCGGCCTGCTGGGCCTGGGCGGCAGCACCCAGGCCCAGCGTGGCCAGCGCGGCCGATTGCAGCGCCAGCGACAGCAGGCTGGGGCGCAGCCGCGCTTGGACGAAAGAAAAGTGGGTCATCGGATCGGAGCTCATCAAAAGGAGTGCGTGGCTGCCTGGAATTGGGAGGCTTTCGAATCCCATGCCAGCCGAGCGCTCCGAAAGGGAAGTCGCCACCGGAAAAAATTTCAGGCACTGACCACGCGGGTCCAGCCCGGCAGCACGGTGCGCGTGCGCAGGCCCAGGCTGGCCACCGCCGCCGCCAGGCTGGCCTCCGGATCGCGCAGCGGGTAGGCACCGACCAGACGCCGCGCTGCCAGCGCCTCGGCGCAGTCGAGCCGGCCGTGGCGATGACGCGAGAGCTCGTGCAGGAATTCGTCCAGCCGCAGCTGCTCGGCCACCAGCAGGCCGCGCGTCCAGGCCTCGCGCAGGGCCGTCGCCGGCCGCAGCGACG
>NZ_JAQOWX010000208.1:0-4472 GCF_028462495.1 Paucibacter sp. XJ19-41 | reverse complement strand
AGGCCCAGCAGTGCATAGGCCCAGCGCAGCACGGCGCCGGCCCCCGCGCCCAGCCAGTCGCCCATATGCAGCGGCATCAGGGCCTGGCGCCACCAGGCCGACGCGGCCAACCGGCGCGGGTCGTGCACGCCCAGCAGGCGCGGCTGCGCGCTGCCGCCGGCGAACAGAAGCTCGGCGCTGTAGCGCTGCACCAGATGCCCGGGCAGATTGCCGCGCAGGCTGAGGTGGCCGCGCTCGGGGAAGAAGTCGATGTAGACCGGCTCCAGCCCGGGCAAGACCTGACCCGCGTGCACCAGCAGCGGCGCCAGCGGCACGGCGGGCCGCTCGTAGCGGGCCTCGCGGGGCGCCTGCACGCCCTTGGCCGGCGGGCCGGTCTCGATCAGCGTGGCCAGGCCCAGCCAGGCGCCGGTGACGGCGGTCAGCAGATGAAAAGGCAGCAGCCACAGGCCTAGCAGCTTGTGGCCGTCGGACAGGGCCAGGCGCCGCTGGCCGGGGCGGCCCAGCCGCAAGGTGAACAGCTGGCTCAGCAGCTTGCGGTGCACCAGCAGGCCGCTGATCAGCGAGGCCAGCATCAGCACGCCGATGCCGCCGACGATCCAGCGGCCTTGCTTGCCCATGAAGAGCCGGGTGTGCAGATTGACCAGGAAATCGCCGACCTGGGCGCGGTTGCCGGCCAGTACGCGGCCGCAGCCATCGAGCATCGCGCGCCGGCCATCGGCCCAGCGCAGCTCGTAATAGCCAAGGTCCGGGCCCCCGGTCAGCGCCGGCAGGCTGAGGCGGCGGATCGGCGAGCGGCCGTCGGACTGCGCCTGCAAGGCCTCGAAGGCCTGGTCCGCCGTGATGGCGCCGGCGCAACCGGCCGCGCCGGGCGAGGCCGAGCCGGCCGCCCACTGCCCGATCTCCAGCCGGAACATCGCCAGGCTGCCGCTCAAGCACAGCAGCAGCAGCACCAGACTGGCCGCCACGCCCAGCCAGACATGGCAGCGGTGCAGCAGGGATTTCACACCCCGGCGACGCGGGCTGGCGCGGCGATCGCCGCCTCGGCCTGGCCCAGCAGCGCCCGCGCATGCGGCTTGGCGCCCAGCGCGATGTGCTCGGAGGCCAGCTTGCGCAGCACGGTGGCGCGCAGATGCGGCTTGCTCACCTGGCGGGCCTCGGTCTCGGCCAGGGCCAGCTGGGCCAGCGCGCCGTCCTTGTGGCCGGTGCGCGCCATGTTCTTGGCGATGCGGATGCGGCCCTCGATGCGGTGGTAGGGGTCGGCAATGGCCTCGGCGGTGGCGATGCCCGGCTNAGCGCGCCGTCCTTGTGGCCGGTGCGCGCCATGTTCTTGGCGATGCGGATGCGGCCCTCGATGCGGTGGTAGGGGTCGGCAATGGCCTCGGCGGTGGCGATGCCCGGCTCGAAGCGATGGCTCTGGCCATAGTTGCGCGCGATCTCGCTGAGCACCTCGGCGCGGTCCTCCCCCTCAGGCAGGCGCAGCGCGATGGCGCGGCCCTGGTCCAGCGCGCTGACGGCGCGCTCGCGCAGGTTCTTCTCGGCCTGCTCGCCGCCCAGCATGGCCAGGGCCTTGGCCTGCTGCAGCGGGCTCTTGATCTGCGGCACCAGGCGCTGCTCGACCTGGGCAAACACCTGCAGCGCCAGCTCGCGGTGGCCGATGTCCATCAGGTGGGCGCCGGTCTCGTTGTACATCAGCGCACGCTCATAGGGGTCGGCCAGCATCTGGGCGATGCCATAGGCCTCGTAGACCAGGTTCTCGCCATGGGCCTTGTCGATATAGCGGTAGCTGGCCCCGGTGCCCGACAGCAGCTCGGCGCGCAGCATCGGCTCCTCGGTGGTCTGGGCGCGGGCCTCGGTGCGCTTGAGCAGGGCCGTGGCCTCGTCGCGGCGGCCGGCCTTGGCCAGCTTGCCGACCAGCTTCCAGGCGGTCTTGACCCAGACCTCGCCGTCGCGCACCGCGTCCAGCGTCTGCAGCGCGCGCTCGAAGCTCGCGCCCGAGGCCAGTTCATTGGCCAGATGGCCCATCAGCAAGTCCTGCACATAGGGCTCGCGCACCGCCGCCGAGGCCTGGCGCGACTGCGCGAACAGGCGCTCGGCCCGCGCACCCTCACCCAGCTCCTGCCAGAGGTTGGCAAGCTGGGCCTGCAGCTGCGCGTCCTCGTAGGGCGAGGTGGCGCTGGCCGGCTGGCTGGTGAGCCAGGCCTTGAGCTTCAGGTCTTCATGGGCAAAAGCCGGGGCGGCGGCGCACAGCGCGGCGGCCAGGCCCAGCAGGGAGAGTCGGTGCTTGATGTTCATCATTTGGGGTTCCTCAATGCAGATCAGAAACGGCCTTCCAGCCGCACAAAGAAGGCACGGGCCGAGGCCTCGTCCTCCTGCTCGAACAGCGCGACGCTGCCGTCCGGCCGGGTCGTGACGCGGGGCCGGTTCTTCTCGGCCTCCAGCAGAGTGCTGGCGCTGACGCGCAGCTGCAGCTGCGGACTCAGCGCGTAGAGCAGATAGGCGTCCAGATAGCGCGAGGGCTGCTGGCGCTGCACGCGCAGATGGCTGCCCACCGCGTCGACCTTCTGCAGCCGGCCGACCTCGTTGTAGGCGGCGCCGAGCTTGAGCTTGGCGGGCTTGTACTCGTAGTCGAGGCCGACATTGACGATGCGGCGTGGCTGGTCGTTGATGGGCCGGTCGCGGCCGCTCAGCGGATCGCGCACCCGGGAGTCCAGCCAGCTGTAGTTGCCGCGCAGCTGCAGGCCGTGGACGGCGCCGAGGCTGAAGCGGTAGGAGCCGTCGAACTCCAGCCCCCAGGTCGTGGCGCGCTCCACATTGACCGGCTGCTGCAGATAGCGGCCGCTGTCGGCGTCCTGCAAGATCCGCTTTTCGATCAGGTCCTGCAGCCGGCGGTAGAACAGATTGACGCTGACGACGCCGGCGCGCTCGTTGAAATAGCGCTCCAGGCTGCTCTCCAGCGCCCAGGCGGTCTCGGGCTTCAGCGCCGGGTTGCCGATCTTGTCGGGGTTGGCCACGGTGCCGCTGGAGAGCTCGGTCAGCGCGGCCAGGTCCTCGAACTTGGGCCGGCGGATGCTGCGAGTCAGGCTGGCGCGCCAGTTGGTGGCCGCGTCGACATTGCTGAGCCAGTGCAGCGAGGGGCTGGGCTGCAGATGGTCGCGGCGCTGGCTGCCGGCGCTGTTGACCTGGCTGCGGGTGCTGACCTGCTCCAGGCGCAGGCCCGGGGTCAGCACATGGTGCTCGCCGATCAGGATCTCGTCCTGGGCATAGGCCGAGAGCTTGTCCTCCTGAACGCGAAAGCGGCTGGATGCGATGTCGCTGCGGTTCTCCTTCTTCCAGCCCAGCTTGTCCAGCGCCCAGTCCAGGCGCGCGTACTCCAGCCCGAAGTCCAGCAGATGGCCGCCGGCCAGGCGCTGGCGGGTGGCGGCGCGCAGGCTCAGGCCGCGTTCGTCCTGCTGCTCGTCGGCGCCGCTAATGAAACCCGGCAAGGCCGTGAAGGGCTGGCCGGCCGCGCCCTTGCGCTCGATCTTGTCGGTCTGGGTGTCGGTGGCCTGCAGACCGAAGCCCAGGGTGTAGCGCTGCTGCTTGCCAATCTCGCGCTGCCACTGGCCATTGAGCCCGGCGTACTGCCGGGTCTTGATCTGGTCCATGCGCTCGGCCTCGCTGAGCTCGGCCTTCTTCAGGCGGTCGCGCTCCTTGTTCTCGCGCGAGTAGGGGTAGCGCGGGTCGAGCCGGAACTCGTCCTGGGCATTGAGCCGCCAGCTCAGCCGGGCGCTCAGCGCGGCCTCGCGGTGCTCTCGCAGCTCGATGTCCTGCTCGCGGTTGCTCAGGGTCGCGAGACCGTTGTTGTAGTCGCGCCGGTCCTTGCTGCGCAGGCCGAAACGGTTCTGCAGCTGCGCATCGAACTGGTAGCGAAAACCGTCGAGCGCATCGCCCAGGCTCAGGCCCAGATTGGCAGACTTGCCATCGCCCGGCGCATCGGGCATGAGCCCGGCACCGGCGCTCCACTTGATCGTCCGCGCCTTCGGCGGCTTGCGCAGGATGATGTTGACGGTGCCGGCAATGCCCTGGTTGTCGATATTGGCGGTGGTGCTGCGGATGATCTCCAGACGCTCGACCAGATGGGCCGGGATCTGGTCAATCGCGAAGTCGCGGCCCGGCACCGGCTGGCCGTCGATCAGGATCTGGGTGTACTCCTTGGCCAGGCCGCGGATGCGCGCATCGTTGTTCTCGCCGGGTGGGCCGGCAAAGCTGATGCTGGGCATGCGGCGTATCACCTCGCCCATGCTGGCATCGCCAAAGGCCTCGATCTCGTCGCGGCCGACGATGATCTTGGCGGCGCTCAGGCTCATGCGCTCGTCCAGCACCTCGTCCTGCAGGCTGGCATGCACCGCGGCCACCAGCGGCAGATCGGGCAGCTCGACACGGCGGGTCGCCTCGGCCGCCGCTGCCGCCGCGGCCACCGGCTCGGGACGCGC
>NZ_JAQOWX010000207.1:0-4710 GCF_028462495.1 Paucibacter sp. XJ19-41 | reverse complement strand
CGGCGCCGGGTCGGTGTCGGGCGGGCGCAGGCAGGCCGGCGGCGCGCCGCGCGGCGTGCCCATGGCCTTGAGCATGTTCTCCGACTGCTGCAGGCCCTGCTCGGCGGCGGCGGCGAACAGATGGGCGGCCTGGGCATCGTCGCGCTCGATGCCGCGCGCATTGGTCAGCATCCAGGCCAGGTTGTACTGCGCGGCGGCGTCGCCATAGCGGGCGGCGCGGCAATAGAGCTGGGCCGCCATCACCGGGTCGCGCGGCACGCCGTCGCCATGCTCGTAGGCCTCGCCCTCGCGGCGCCAGCGCTGCACCTGGGGCGGCACCACCGGCCCGATCTCGGGCGGCGGCGTCGAGGGTCGGGGCAGGCCGTCCAGGGTCGGCAGGGCCGTGGGTGGCAGCTGGGCATGCGCGGCCCCGGCACAGGCCAGCAGCAGTGTGGACAGCAGTGACAGGGATCGCAAGCGCACGGCAAGGGGAAGGAGATCAGCGGAACCCTCAGTTTAGCCAGGGCCAAGAGCTCCGGCCGGCCGCAGGTCGATACGGACCTCCAGCCCCCTGCCCGCCTGCGGCGCCTGCAGCAGCAGCCGGCCGCCGTGGCGTTCGATGATGGTGGCGACGATGGACAGGCCCAGCCCATAGCCTACGCCGACCCGTCGCTGGTGCCGCTGCGGGATGCAGGCCAGCGCCACAGCCGGAACGCCCGGGCCGTGGTCGCGCACCCGCAAGGTCGCCGGAGCCTCGACGCTGAGCTCGATCAGGCTGCCAGGCGCATGGCGCTGGGCGTTCTCGATCAGATTGCGCAGCACGATGGCCAGCGCATCGAAGTCGCCCAGCGCCAGCACATCGCAGTCCTCGGGCACCTGCAGGCGCAATCGCTCCAGCAGATCGGCATCGGCCCAGAACTCCTGGGCCACGCTGCCGGCCAGCCCGGCCAGATTGACGGGCGCGCTGCTCAGCGCGGCGCCGGACTCGGCACGCGAGAGCTGCAGCAGCTTCTCGGCGCGCCGGCCGAGTCGCAGCAGCGCTTGCTCGGCGCTGAGGGCCTGGGCGCGTGCGGCCGGCGCCAGCCCCATGTCAAGCAGCTGGTGCAGGCGCAGGCGCACGGTGGCCAGCGGGGTGCGCAGCTCGTGGGCGGCGTTGGCGGCCAGCGCCTTCTCGGTGTCCAGCGCCTCGGACAGGCGCAGCAGCAGATGGTTGGTGCTGGCGCCGATCTGCTGCAGCTCGGCAGGCAGCACGGCCGTGCCGGCTATGGGGCTGAGGTCCTGGCCGCTGCGCCGGCCGATCTCGGCGGCCAGCTGGCGCAGCGGCGCCAGGCCGCGCCGCACCCGCCAGCGGATCAGCAGGGCCAGCGCCGGCAGCATGGCCAGCAGCGGCAGCACAAAGCTCAGTGCGTTCTCCAGCATGGCCTCGCGGCGATGGCCCAGGTCGTCGGCCACATGGATCCACAGCGGCAGCGTGGCATGGCGCTGGCTGTAGACGCGCCAGCCCGGCAAGTCGACGAAGCCCGCAGCCAGCGGCACCGCCAGCGCCTGCGCGGGTGCGTCCGGCGAGCGCTGCAGCACCCGGCCGTGCAGGTCCACCAGCTGGTAGAAATGGTGATCGTCCGGCCCCGCCGGCGCCCAGGGGAGCTCCGCCGCCGGCACGGCCATCAGCAGCAGACGCGCGGCACTGTCCATCAGGGTGCTGTCCATGCCCTCGCTGATCTCGGCGCGCGCATGCCAGGTTCCCAGCGCCGCCGTCAACAGCCAGGCACCGCCGACCAGGCACAACAGGCTGCGCGTCAGCTGGCCGGTCAGGCTGGTCGGCACGGCGGGCGCCTCGCTCATCGGGTGCCGCCGCTGAGCCGGTAGCCCAGGCCGCGCACGGTCTGGATGCTGTCCGTGCCGAGCTTGCGGCGCAGGTTGTGGATGAAGACCTCGACGGTGTTGCTGCCCACCTCGTCATCGAAACCGTACAGCGCCTCCACCAGGGCGCTTTTCAGATGGATGCGATCCAGCCGCAAAGCCAGCACGCGCAGCAGGCTCCACTCCTTGGCGGTCAGGGTCACCGGCTCGCCATCGCGGCTGACCGCCATGCGGCCCAGGTCGATCTGCAGCGCGCCGGCTTGCACCAGGGCAGAGTCCGCGCCGCCGCGACCGCGCCGCTCGACCGCGCGCAGCCGCGCCAGCAATTCGTCGGGATCGAAGGGCTTGACCAGGTAGTCATCGGCGCCGGCATCGAGGCCGCGGATGCGGTCACTCACCTGATCACGCGCGGTCAGCACGATGATGGGCAGCGCCGGTGCGCGGTGGCGTATCGCCGGGATCAGCCCCAGTCCATCGCCATCGGGCAGATGCAGGTCCAGCAGCACCGCATGCCAGGGCGCCAGCGGCAAGGCCGCGCGTGCCGCCGCCAGACTGGCCACCCGGTCCACGGCAAAGCCCTTGCCTTCGAGGTAGGCGGCCATGGCCTCGGCCAGCGCGGCATCATCTTCGACAAGCAGGACTCTCATGATCGGCTCCGGCGTTTCATGCCCGCATCAGACCCGGCGGCGATGAAGCGCAGCTTAAGCTGGGCTTCAGGAGGGCGACAGAAACTTCGAGGGATTCACATTGCCCTCGGAAAGTCCTCCCGATGTCCGACCTGCCACACGCCATCTTCGCCACGCTGCTGGCGGCGCTGCTGCTGAACCCGGTCCCGNTCCCGATGTCCGACCTGCCACACGCCATCTTCGCCACGCTGCTGGCGGCGCTGCTGCTGAACCCGGTCCCGGGCCATGCCGGCCGGCCACTCAATGTCGACGATGCCAATGTCAACGAGGTCGGCGCCGGCCATCTGGAGGTCTGGTACGCGCGTCAGCCCGGCGATGCGCGGCTGTGGACCGTGGCCCCCGCTTATGCCCCCTGGCAGGGCATCGAGCTCGGCGCCGCCTGGGCTCGCGAGCAAGGCAGCGCCATCAACAGCACCAGCCTGCAGAGCAAGATTCAGCTGAGCACACCCCACGAGGGCCGCTGGCACCATGCCGCCGTGCTGGGCCTGACGCACACCCGGTTTCAGCACGGCGCCACGCGCTATGCCACGCTGATTGCCAGCCGCGAGTTCCCAGCGGGTGCGCTACACATCAATCTCGGGGCCAGCCGCACGCCCGGCGGCCCGACACTGCCGACGCTGGGCCTGGCCTGGGAGCAGGCCTTGGGCGCGGCGACCGGGCATCTGGAATGGCTGGGCCAGCGCCAGTCCAAGCCGCTGTTCGGCCTGGGCCTGCGCCGCGAGGTCTTCAAGGACCTGCAGCTCGACGGCAGCCTCGGCCGCAGCGGCGGCAGCACGCTCTACAGCCTGGGCCTGAAACTGCAGTTCTGATCTTCAGCTGGGATTCATCGGCGGCATCTGAAATAGGGCTACCGGCAGATGCCGGGAACACTCAACCCTCAGGAAACCCGCCATGAAGACTGTTCTCATCGCCCCGCTGCTGATCGCCCTGTCCGCCACGGCCCTGGCCGGCCCGAGCTGCCAGGTGCCCGAAAGCCAGTGGATGAAGGAAGCCGACTTCCGCAAGACCGTTGAAGCCCAGGGCTACCAGATCAAGACCTTCAAGATCAGCAAGGGCCGCTGCTACGAGATCTACGGCCACGACAAGGACGGCCGCAAGGTCGAGATCTACTTCGACCCGGCCAGCGCCGCCGTGCTGGAACGCAAGTGAGCCGCACCACCGGGCCGCAAGGCCCTGTGCAGGCCGGGGCCGAGGCGCCGGTCTGGGACCGCTTCGTGCGGCTGTTCCACTGGAGCCTGGTGGCCTGCGTGCTGTTCAATCTCTTCGTGCTCGACGACGGCGAGCCGCTGCACCGCTGGTCCGGTTATCTGGCCAGCGCCCTGGTGCTGGCCCGCATCGTCTGGGGCTTCGTCGGCAGCCGGCATGCCCGCTTCGCCGACTTCTTCCCGACGCCGGCGCGGCTGGCTGCCCATCTGCGCGCGCTTCGCTCCGGCGAGCTGCCGCCCCAGCGCGGCCACAACCCGCTGGGCGCACTGATGATGCTGGCCCTGCTGGCCCTGGTGCTGCTGCTCGGACTGAGCGGCTGGATGCAGGGCCTCGATGCCTTCTGGGGCGAGGAGTGGCTGGAAGAACTGCACGAAGGGCTGGCCAACACCTTGCTGGGCCTGGTCGGCCTGCATGTGGCGGCCGCACTGCTGATGGGGCGGCTGGAACGCACGCGGCTGATCCGCGCCATGGTCACCGGCGTCAAGCAGCGCTGGTGACTCAGGGACGTTCCGGCAGCCAGCGCAGCAGGCTTTGGTACAAGTCCTCCGGCGCGACCGGCTTGGCGATATGGTCGTTCATGCCGGCCGCCAGGCAGGCCGCGCGGTCCTCGGCGAAGACATTGCCCGTCATCGCCAGGATGGGCGTGTCGGCATGGCCGGGCAGGCGCCGGATGGCCCGGCAGGCGGCCATGCCGTCGAGCTCGGGCATGTGCAGATCGAGCAGTATCAAGGCGTAGGGCCGCTGGCCGGCCGCCCGCAGCGCAGCCGCACCGTCGTCGACCAGGTCCACCTCCAGGCCGGCGGCCTGCAGCAGCGACCAGGCCACCATCTGGTTGACCGCGTCGTCCTCGGCCAGCAAGACACGCTGGCCGGCATGCTCGGTGCGCAGCCGCAGCTCGGCCGGGTGCAGCGGCTCCAGCGCCAGCACCGGCGCGCGCGTCGCGGCGCGCTCCATCCAGGCGCTGAACCAGAACCGGCTG
>NZ_JAQOWX010000206.1:0-4750 GCF_028462495.1 Paucibacter sp. XJ19-41 | reverse complement strand
GTCGCTCCGGCGCTGGACCGCGCCGCGCGCGCACTGCCGCCGCTCAAGCAGGCCGATTTCGCGGCCCGGCTGCGCGAGGCCGCGCTGTCGGACGACGCCGCCCAACGCCTGGCCCAGCTGGCCGGCGAGATCGCCAGGGGCTGAATCATGAAACTGCTGCGCGGGATCTCCAAGCCTTTTGCCGGTGAACAGGTGCTGGCCAGCCTGCCGCCGCTGGGCCCTTATGCCAGGGCCGGCGCGGGCGAAGCGCCGCTGCGCAAGCGTCTGAATTTCTTTGCCCAGCGTGCGCTGACCCATGGCGCGCTGAGCGAGGAGCAGCGCGGCCGCGCGGCCGCGGCCGAACGGCTGGCCCAGGCGGTGGCGCCCGGCGTGGTGCGTGGGTTGGAGCTGAGCCTGGAAGGCCGGGAGACACTGCTCCTGCTGCCCGGCCATGCCATCGCGGCGGATGGTCGCGATCTGGCGCTGGCCTATCCGCTGCGGGTGCGCGCCGACGCGATCAAGGTCTTGTCGCCGCGCGTCGAGGCCGCCCTGAGCGTTGGCGGTTCGCGCGGCGGCCTGCAGTCGCAGGCCAGCCTGGCCCAGGTGCTGGCCGAGCTGGGCGGCGCCGGCTTCCTGCCCCATGCGATGGTGCTGATCGCCCAGCCGCTGAGCATCGCACTCGATCGCAGCGAAGCCTTGGACAGCCCCTGTCCGAATGCGCTGGATCAGCTCGGCGACAGCCAGGCCGCCTGGGAGGACGGCTTCCAGCTGGCCTGGGTGCCCTGGCCCGAGACGCTGAGCCTGCCGCCCTGGAGCGCCGACGGCTTGACGCCCGATCCGCGCTTTCGCAACCGCCTGGCTTATGCGGTCTTCAATGCCGAGCGCGAGCGCCTGTCGCCCAGCAGCTCGCGCTCGCTGCGTGCCTGGACCGAGCGAACGGCGCGTGATGCACCCGATCTGCTGCCGGCCCCGCCCTGGCCCTGGGAGCGGCTCGGGGTGCCGCTGTCCATCGTCGCCTTCGATGCGGACTTCAGGCCGCTGTTCGCCGACCGGGCCAGCGTCGTGCGCCAGGGCGGTGGGCGGCGCAATCGCAGCAGCCTGGTGAGCGGCTCCGGCGACGATGTGCTTTGGCAGGNCGTCGCCTTCGATGCGGACTTCAGGCCGCTGTTCGCCGACCGGGCCAGCGTCGTGCGCCAGGGCGGTGGGCGGCGCAATCGCAGCAGCCTGGTGAGCGGCTCCGGCGACGATGTGCTTTGGCAGGCGCGGGTCGCGCAGCTGCTGGAACACCTGGCCGAGCTGCCGGCCGCGCAGCGCCGGGCCGAGGGGCTGGTGCAGCAATTTGACTGGCTGCCGCCGGCCGGCGTGCTGCCGCTGGAGCTGGTCGATCTGGTGGCGGGGCGCCAGCACTTCTTCCCTCCGCAATTCGAGCTGCGGGCCGAGCCGGTGCCGCTGGACATGGTCGATGCGCTGATCGCCGAGTCGGCCTCGATGATGCCGTTCAACCTCTCGCTGCGCGACCAGGTGCAGCTGCTGGTGCCGGTGCCGGCGCGCTTCTTCGAGGCCGATCTGCTGGAGCTCGACGAGCGCGTCCATCCGCTGTTTGATCTGGAGATCCAGCGCCTGACGGCCGAGCGCCTGAGCCTGCTGACGCGCCGCGACGGCCTGCGCCGCCGCTATGACCTGCTGACCCAGGCGATTGCCGGCGAGCTGCCGGCCTATCCTCAGGATGATTTGAATGCCTTGCCCGACGAGAGCGGCGCGCTCGATGCGCAGGCCTTCAAGCGCCTGCATGTCTCGCGCGTGGCGGCCGGCGGCGCCGAGATGCACCAGTTCAGCGGCGCCCATCTGAAGCTGGACCTGCAGGTCAGCGATGCGCTGATCGTCTTCGTGCGCCTGCTCGGCAGTCCCGCCGGCATCGCGCTGCGGCCGCTGATCAGCGGCGATGCGCTGGAGAACCCGCCGGCGACCAGGCCGCTGAGCTGGGGTCAGGTGCCGGCCGAGGCCCAGGGCGAGCGCATCGGCGAGCTGCCTGCCGCCGGCGTCTGGACCCGCCTGAGCGTGCCGGTTGCCCGCGCCGGCCTGGCCGGACAGCGTATCGATGGCCTGGCCTTCGCGCTGTTCGGCGGCGACGCGGCGGCCGAGCTGCACTGGGGCTATGCCGGCAAGCTGGGCCAGGGCCAGGAGACCTTCTGGCTCAGCGATGCGCTACCGCCCGGCGCAACGCCGGCCGGCACCTGGTCATGGCTGACCCAGGGCGAGGCCGTCGATGCCGCGCTGGACCTGGCCTGGGGGCTGCCGATCGCCGAGACCCGCAGGCTCAGCGAGCTCGACCGGCTGCTGGCCGACTGGCGCGGCCTGCGCGGCGGTGTGCTGACGGTGGAGCTGGGCGAGCCGACCGGCAGCCCGCGCAAGGCGACAACGCCGCCGCGCACGGTGGACGGCGGGCTTGACGAGCTGATCCAGCGCCTGGAGGGGCGCATCAAGGCGGCCGGCGACCATGTCGACTTCGGTTTCCTGCGCTCGCGCATCGACATCTTCCGGATGCGCCAGAGCCTGCTGGGTGTCGACGATGCGGGCCGCTTCCTGACCTCGCCGGCGGCGGCCGAGCTGGTCAAGCGCAACGAGAACCCGGTCGCGACCGAGAAGGAGTTCGCCGACTACTTCAAGCGCCTGAATGACAAGGCGAGCAACCCGCCGGACTTCAAGGAACAGCGTGGCGTGGCGCCGGCCGGGCTGGATGTCGCGGCAGCTGCCGCACCCGCCGCGCTGGCCTTGACCGACGGCGGACGTGCCTCCGCCGGTAGCGCGATCAACCGGCTGGCACTGGACCGCCTGCCGAGCCGTATCGTGCCGATCGATGTTGGCGTCAAGCCCAGCGGCGACATCAAGCTGGGCAGCGCGCTGAGCAAGCAAAGCCTGGCGACAACGGCGACCGCCCGGCCGGCCCAGCTCAGCGTCGAGGTGCCGCCGGCGATCAAGGATGTGGTCGGCGCCAGCCTGATCGGCGCCACCTACAACACCGTGACGGTGGCCGAGCGCTTCACCTTGCCGGCCTCGGTGGTGTCCAGCAACACGGCGGCCAAGGGCAAGAACGATTTTGTGCAGGCCGGCCTGGCGGGCCTGCAGGCCAGCGGCCTGGCGGTGGCCGATCTGCCGGTCTATGGCTATCGCAAAGGGGAGGGCGAGGCCGGCAAGAAGGTCACGGCGGCCGAGCTGCTGGCCGGCGGCGTCAGCGATATCGATGCGGTCGAGGTCGGCAGCGATCTGCACGAGGCGGTCTATTTCCGCCGCGGTGTCGACGCGATCGACAACACGATACGCTTTTTGCGCGGTATCGAGCTGCGCGCCGAGGACTACCGCCGGCTGCAGTCCGACGCCAAGGCCGCGCGCGAGCGCATGCTGGGCGTCTCGGCCGAGATCCAGAAACGGCTGGCCGCGCTGGCGCTGAACCTGGCCGAGGTGCGGCACGATCTGTCGGTCGCGCGTGCGCTGCGCAGCGAGGAGCAGGCGCGCATCGCCGCGCTGATCGCGCGGCGCAAGGCGGTGCTGGCCGAGCAGGTGCCCTATCTGGTGTTCCGCCGGCCGCGCCTGGCCGCGACGCTGGTCGATGTGCCGGTGCTGGCGGCCCAGGCGGCCGAGTTCGAGGATCCGGTGCCGCGCTGCCGTGGCGAGGCCCATCGGGCGCCGCCCGAGCTGCTGGCGATGGTCGACAGCCTGCGTGAGGTGCCGGTGCGCTGGCTGCGCCCGCTCGCGCAGAGCCTGCTCAAGCTCGATCGTGTCGATGATTTGCAGCAGCTGCTGGCCACCGCCCAGCAACGCCTGCAGACAGGTCGCCATATCGGTGTTGCCGTGCGCGGCAAGAGCGACGACTCGCTGACCGGTCGCCTGCTGCAAAGCGCCTTCGAACGCCAGGACGAGCGCCTGCTGAAGAGCCGTGAGCAGGCCGTCGGGCAGCTGGTCCGCTTCGCGCCCGGCAGCAGCTGGCAGCAGGCGATCGCGCCGCTGCAGCAGATTGCCAGCGTCGCCGATCTGCTGCTGACGCCGGCCGCACCGCGTGCCGTGACCTTGGCGGCGCTGGGTCTGCTGGACGATATCGCCGGCGTCGGCGCCTGTCTGCGCGCCGGTTTCTGCACGGTGCCGGCGCTGCTGCGCCTGCGCTGGGCCGAGCTGATGTCGCAGCTCGACGAGGCCGCCTCGCTGCGCCAGCTCAGCGTGCTGCCCGGCTTCGGCAGCGCCGGCCTGGACCACGCCGACTGGCGCCGGCTGCAGGCCATGGTGGACTGGCTGTTCGCCCAGGTCAGCGCCGAGGACCTGGCCCAGCAGGCGATCAACGATCTGGTGCGGGTCTGCCTGCTGCTGGCCGCCCACGCGCCGGTCAAGCGCATCCTCTCCGCGCGCATCAAGCGGGCGGTGCCGGCGCGTGTCGACGCCCGCTTCGAGCTGGAGGTCGACCCGCAGCTGACCCGCATCGGCATGCAGGTGCTGGTGCAGGCGCCCGGCGACCCGCGCCTGCTGGCGCGCGCGGTGATCGAGGACCTGGCCGAGGGCCTGGCCAGTGCGCGCGTGACCCATGTCGAGCCCGGCCCGGCTCTGAGCCTGGATGCCAGCCTGCGGGTGCAGCTGCAGACCGGACCGGCGCTGAGCCCGACCAGCCCTCAGCTGGCCGAGGCCAGGCGGCGCTGACCGGCCATGGACGGCGAGCTGCCTTTGCCGCCGGCCGCACGCCTGGTGCGCCGGGCGCGGCTGGCACCGGCGCACGTCGGCGGCGGGC
>NZ_JAQOWX010000205.1:0-4862 GCF_028462495.1 Paucibacter sp. XJ19-41 | reverse complement strand
GGAGCTGGGCCTGCGCCTGCCCGGCTGCCTGGACCGCTACGAGCTGGCGGTGCGCGCGGTGCTGGGCCAGCAGGTCACGGTGGCGGCCGCCCGCACCCTGGCGGCGCGCCTGGTGGCCCGCTTCGGCACGCCGCTGGCCGGCGCGCCCGATGAGCGCATTGCCCGCCTGTTCCCCGGCCCGGAACGCATGGCCAGGGCCGAGGTCGGCGAGATCGCCGAGCTGGGCATCATCCGCCGCCGCGCCGAGACCCTGATCGCGCTGGCCCAAGCCTGGCCGGGGCTGGCCTATGCGCGCCAGCAGGGCACGGTGGACGAGGCGCTGGCCGAGCTCTGCGCCCTGCCCGGCATCGGCCCCTGGACCGCCCACTACATGCTGATGCGCGGCTGGAGCTGGCCCGATGCCTTCCCGCCGGGCGATGTGGTGCTGAAAAAAGCCCTGAGCCCCGATCCCGAACGGCCGCTGAGCCCGACCGCCTATGCACAGGCCGCGCTGGCCTTCCAGCCCTATCGAAGCTATGCGGTGCTGCGCCTGTGGCGCGCCGCCGCGATCAAGGACAAGAAATCATGAGCACCCGATCCACGCACCATGTCCTGCAATGCCGGATCGACACGCCTTTGGGCGCGATGACGGCCACGCGCAGCGCGCGCGGCCTGTCGGGCCTGTGGTTCGATGCGCAGAAGCACCATCCCGGCGCGCTGGACCTGCCGAGCGCACCGGATGATGCGCTGTTCGCACAACTGAGAGCCGCACTGCGGGCCTACTTCGAGGGCCAGGGCTTGCCGCAAGACCTGGCGCTGGACCCGCAAGGCACGCCCTTCCAGCAGCAGGTCTGGCAAGCCCTGCTGGCAATACCGGCCGGCGCCAGCCGCAGCTACGGTGAGCTGGCGCGCCAGCTGGGCCGGCCGCTGGCGGTGCGGGCGCTGGGCGCGGCGGTGGGGCGCAATCCGCTCTCCATCCTGATACCCTGCCACCGCGCGCTCGGGGCCAGCGGGGCCCTGACCGGTTATGCCGGCGGCCTGGCGCGCAAGACCGCCTTGCTGCGCCTAGAGGGTGCGGCCTTCAAAGAAGCCGCCTGAGTCCTTGATGAAACCTTTTGATATCGCCGAACTGCTGTTGCTGGCCGCCATCTGGGGCGCGTCCTTTCTGTTCATGCGCCTGGGCGCGCATGAGTTCGGCCCGATCGCGATGGCGGCGGTGCGCGTCGGCGGTGCCAGCCTGATGCTGCTGCCGCTGCTGGCGGCCCGGCAGGGGCTGAACGAGCTCGGGCGCGAATGGCGGCCGCTGCTGGCCGTGGGCTTGCTGAACAGCGCCCTGCCTTTTGCGCTGTTCAGCTTTGCTGCGCTGTCGATCACGGCCGGCCTGTCCAGCATCCTGAACGCGACCACGCCGCTCTGGGGTGCCATCGTCGCCTGGATCTGGCTCGCCCAGCGCCTGAGCCTGCTGCGCTGCATCGGCCTGGCGCTGGGTTTTGCGGGCGTCTTGTTCCTGGCCTGGGACCAGGCCTCGTTCAAGCCCGGCGGCAGCGGCTGGGCCATCCTGGCCTGCCTGGGCGCGGCGCTGAGCTACGGTGTGGCGGCCAATTACACCAAGCGATTCCTCGCGCATGTGAGCCCGCTGAGTGTGGCCACCGGCAGCCAGGTGTTTGCGGCGCTGCTGCTGGCGCTGCCGGCCTTCTGGCTGTGGCCGGCCCAGCCGCCGAGCCTGCAGGCCTGGGTCGGCGTGCTGCTGCTGGCGCTGCTGTGCTCGGGCATCGCCTATATCCTGTTTTTCCGCCTGATGTCGCGCATCGGCGCGACCAACACGATCGCCGTGACCTTTCTGATCCCGGTGTTCGCGGTGCTGTGGGGCTGGCTGTTCCTGGCTGAGGCCTTCACGGCCCGCATGGCGCTGGGCTGCGCCGTCGTGCTGCTGGGCACAGCGCTGGCGGTCGGCCTGCTCGGCAAGCCGAACAAGGCCTGAATCGTTCAGAGCAGGTCTTCGGGCTCGGGTTCGGGCAGCGCGTCGATCAGGCGATCAAAGTCGGCCGCGTCGCCCGGCGCCTTGGCAAGCAACGGCTTGTCCAGCGGGCGGTAGATGCGGCTGTGCAGGCGGTTCAGGCGCTCCGAGCTTTCGACGGCGCGCGCCACCTGCTGCGGGTCCAGCATCATCGCGAAGGGGTTGGCGGCGGCGGTGATGTGAGAGGCAAGGCGCATGGGTAACTCCGGTTGGCAGGGGCTATGGATCAGCCTTGGAGTCACTGTAGGGCTGCGCCGCTGCGCGCGGCAGTGGGCCGGGCGCCAAAGCGCGTGTCAGGCAAAGTCCTAGGAGCCTGTCGGGCTTTGGCATGGCCCTGCGTTGTGCGACACCGCCCACAGGCAAGGCGCCCAGCGCAAGCTGCACTGGCGTGCAGCGAGCATGGGCAACGCGGCCTGCGGGCGATGTCGCACAACCCTTCGGGCCGTCACCTGGGGCCGCCAAGCCGCGTCGCACGCTCGTGGTGTGGCCCGCCACACGGCCTCGCGCGCGACTTGCCTGGCGGCCCCAGGTGGCGGCGCAGGGCCATGCCCAAGCCCGACAGGCTCCTAGGGCTTGTCAGCCTGGGCGCGCAGCAGCTTGGCAAAGCGGTCGCGCCCGGCGCGCTCGGCGAAGTCGGCCGCCCGCAGGCCCTGCTCGTTCTGCAGCTGGGCCTTGGCGCCGGCCTTCAGCAGCAGCTCGGCCGTGCTGAGCCCGCCGTAGCCGGCCGCCATCATCAGCGGCGTGCTGCCATTGGGCGAGCGCGCGTCGATCTCGGCGCCCTGGCTCAACAGCCAGGCCGCCACCCCTTCGTCAGGGCCGCTGCAGGCATAGTGCAAGGGGCTCCAGCCCTCGCGATTGATCTGCGCGCCGCGCTGCACCAGCAGCCGGGCGGTGTCGAGCCGGCCGCGCAGCGCCGCCAGCATCAGCGGCGTCTCGCCGGCGGCATTGACCGCGTTGACATCCAGCGCCGGATGGCTCAGCAGGCTTTTGACGGCCTTGTCGCCATCGTCCTTCAAGGCGATGTGCAAGGGCGTCTGGCCCTGCTCGTCGCGCACATTGGGATCGCCCCCGCGCAGCAGCAGCACGCCGATGCGGTAGCCGTCATCGCGCATCGCCGCGTTCAGCAGGTCTTCGGCCGGCCCGGCCATGGCCAGTTCAGCGCCGGCCAGCAGCACCAGCGCGACCAGGCGCGGGACGCTCTTCATGGCAGACCGAACAAACGCCGGCAATTGGCCGAGGTCCGGGCCGCGACCTCGTCGACGCTGAGTCCACGCAGCTCGGCCAGTTGCTTGGCCACATAAGGCACATAGGCCGGGCTGTTGGTCTTGCCACGATAGGGCGCCGGCGCCAGATAGGGGCTGTCGGTCTCGATCAGGATTCGGTCCAGCGGCAGCGCGGCGGCCACATCGCGCAGGGCCTGCGCGTTCTTGAAGGTCAGGCTGCCGGAGAATGAGATGCAGAACCCCAGCTCCACGGCCGCCCAGGCCACCTCGGCGGTCTCGGTGAAGCAGTGGAACACGCCGGGCCGCTCGCCCAGCGAACCGCCCGCGGCGATCTCCTCGCGCAGCAGGCGCAAGGTGTCGGCCGAGCTGCTGCGGGTGTGGATGACCAGCGGCTTGGCCGTGGCCCGCGCGGCACGGATATGGCTGCGAAAACGCTCGCGCTGCCATTCCATCTCGTCGATGCTGCGACCGTTCAGGCGGTAGTAGTCCAGCCCGGTCTCGCCGATCGCGACCACCTTGGGATGCTGGGCCGCGGCCACCAGTTCCTCGACCGTGGGCTCATGCACCTCCTCATTGTCGGGATGCACGCCCACCGTGGCCCAGAGCTGGCTGTGGGTGGCCGCGATCTCGCTGACGGCGGGGAACTCCTCCATCGTCGTGCAGATGCAGATGGCCTGCTCGACGCGGGCGCTGGCCATCTCGGCCAGGATCTGCGGCAGATTGGCGCGCAGCTCGGGGAAACTCAGATGGCAGTGCGAATCGATGAACATCTAGATGGTCTGGGTCGGCTTGGCCGAGGAGATCGAAGTGCCCAGCTGCTCCTCGATCCGGATCTTGATCAGCCGGTGCTTCTCGTCGCCGGGAAAGCGCACGCCCACCCCCTGGGTGCGGCCGCCCGAGGCATTGGGCGGCGTGATCCAGGCCACCTTGCCGGCCACCGGATAGCGCTGCGCATCATCGGGCAGGGACAGCAGCAGATAGATGTCCTCGCCAAGCTTGTAGTCGCGCGTGGTCGGCACAAACAGGCCGCCATCGGTGAACAGCGGGATGTAGGCGGCGTAGAGCGCGCCCTTCTCCTTGAACACCAGCTGGATCACGCTGGGCCTGGCGCCGGCGGCGGCTGGGGTCACGGGAGGTTTGGCGGGCGCGGCGTCACTCATGGGCAGCAGTGTAGCGAATGGCTTGCTCGTGGCTTGGTTCAAGCCCGAGCCGCACGGCGCCGGCCCTGCAAGGCCGACTGGCCCTGCAGCACCAGCGACTCCATCAGGAGCCCGGCATTGAGCGGATGGTCTTCATGGCGTGCGGCCTGCTGCAGCGCCAGGGCCCATTGCTGCAGCGGCGCGGACGGCCCCGGCNAGGCCGACTGGCCCTGCAGCACCAGCGACTCCATCAGGAGCCCGGCATTGAGCGGATGGTCTTCATGGCGTGCGGCCTGCTGCAGCGCCAGGGCCCATTGCTGCAGCGGCGCGGACGGCCCCGGCGCCGGCAAGGCCTCGGGCGCGAAATAACGGGGTGGCGCGCCATGGCTGGTGCGCAGCAGGTCATGGCACAGGCGCTGCATCGCATCGATCGCGCGCGGCACCGGCCAGTCCGAGATCGCCGCGACCTCGCCGCGCGCCAGCCGGGCCGGCAGCTGGGCCCAG
>NZ_JAQOWX010000204.1:0-4891 GCF_028462495.1 Paucibacter sp. XJ19-41 | reverse complement strand
GCCGCGAAATCGGCCTGCTTGAGCGGCGGCAGTGCGCGCGCGGCGCGGTCCAGCGCCGGAGCGACGCCGCTGTCGGCCACCGCCTGCACCAGGGCCGGGCTGCGCAGGCTGTCGCGCGTCTCGGGATCGGCCGCCTGGGCCAGCGCATCAAAGCCCTCGCCCAGGCGCGGATCGCCGAACTGGCGGGCGATCTCCAGCACATCATCGTGGCGCAGCGCCTCCTCGTTCTTGGCGCGCAGCTCGGCGCGTGCCGACACCGCCGTGAAAGCGCTGCGGCGCAGCAGGTCCGAGGTCAGCAGCTGCTTGTTGGCGACGCCCTCGGAGACCGCCAGCCGCGGCGCCGCCAGCAGATTGCCGAGCTCGGCACGGGCCAGCAGCGGCATCTTGCTATTGATGCTGGCAAAGCGCTCCAGCACCCTGTCGGCACGCAGGCGCAGGTCGAGCTCGACGTCGATGCTGGCGGCATCGCCGGCCAGGCGCAAGGTCGCGCTGGACAGCTCGCTGCTGTAGGGCAGCTGGCGGCGGCGCAGGTACCAGAACATCGGCCGGCCATCGCTGGCGGCGAGCTCGCTGCGGCTGGCCTCGATGGCGCGCTGCCAGGCCTTGGCCGCGTCGACCGGGGCGGGCGCCAGCAGGCCCGGCGGCAAGCCATCGCCCCGGCCGATCTGCAGCAGGGCTTCCAGCGGCGAGCGCTTGGCGATCAGGCCGGCCGAGGCCGATTTGACCGGCCGGCTCAGGCTTTGCAGGCTGCGCTTGTGCTGCTCCAGCTGCTGGCGCGTCACCGGAGCGACGATCAGCACCGAAAGGTGGTCGAGGTCCTCGTCGGCCGCGCGCAGATCGATGGGCGGCAGGGCCAGCGTCTCCTGCACCAGGGCCGCCAGCTCGTCGGCCGGGATGAAGGCAAACTCGCAATCGATCAGCGGCGGGAAGTAGGACTGCAGCAAGGTCAGCTGGCCCAGCTGGGTCTCGAAGCGCAGGCAGGCGGCCGGCAGCGGGCCGACCGGCGGCAGCACCTCGAACTGCCGGGCCGCCGCGAAGCCGGCCTGGATCTCGGGCGTGGTGATGTCGTCGAGCTGGTCCTGGTGCTGCTTGAGCCAGGCCTCCAGCAGCGCGCGCGGGCGCGGTGCCAAGCCGGCCGCCAAGGTCGACTCGGCACCGACCTCGCGCCTGACCATGAAGACATCCAGCCAGCGCAGCGCCCCGCCCTCCAGGCACAGCATCGCCAGCGGCAAGGCGTCCTGCAACGCGCCGGGGCGCTGGCCTTCGAAGAAGA
Organism: Paucibacter sp. XJ19-41; assembly: GCF_028462495.1. Classification (NCBI taxonomy): domain Bacteria; kingdom Pseudomonadati; phylum Pseudomonadota; class Betaproteobacteria; order Burkholderiales; family Sphaerotilaceae; genus Roseateles; species Paucibacter sp. XJ19-41. The sequence goes on along the minus strand of NZ_JAQOWX010000204.1, from coordinate 3,618 downwards.
TCTCGCGCGCCACCCGCGCGCGCCTGGCCGCCGCATTCTCGACGCCGGCACGGTCCGGATAGGGAATCAGCGTGACGGCGGTGGCCTCGACGATGTCGCCGTCGCGCACCAGGCGCTGGCCGTCCAGGCTGGTCGGGTAGGCGGTGGTCGGGTTGGCGCTGAACTCGATGGGCCGCAGCGCCAGCACGAACAGGCCGCTGCGATTGCTCGCGCCGGCGCCGGGCAGCTGCTTGATGCCCAGCTGCGCATCGAGCTCGGCCTTGCCGGCCAGCGCACTGATCGCCAGCTCCTGCCGGGCACCGACCGTGACGATGTCGCCACCCGGCGTCAGGCCGATGCCGGGCTCCAGCAGCAGGGTCGGCTGCTGGGACGCGGCCTGCCGGCCCTGGCCCACCATCAGGCCGCGGACCACACCGGCCCCCATGGCCTGGGCCAGGTCGGACTGGCGGGCGCGGATGTAGTTCTGATCGGCCGTCAGGTCATCGGCGCTGAGGAAGCGGCCATCGAAATAGAAGGGCCGGCGCCGGGCGCTGTCGACCAGAATGGCGCCGGCATCGAGCTGGGCTCGCAGCCGCGCCTGGTCCTGGGCATCACGCACGGTCAGCATGGTCAGTTCGGCTGGGCTGTTCATCAGGGGCTCCTAGAGCTCGGCCGCGAGGCGGCCGCGCCATGAATAGGGATTGAAGACCAGGGGGCGCAGGCTGTTGTCGGCCAGCTCGCGCCAGGCCGGCTCGGCCCAGCGCTGCTCGGGTGGCGGCTCGGGCGCGGCGGCGATCGCGGCGATCGCGTCGGTGTCGGGCTGCGGAAAGGCGCCCGCCTCGGCCTGGCGCACCGGCACCGTCACCCGCGCCAGCAGCAGCTGGTCCCAGTCGGCCTCGCCGGCCTGCTCACGCAGCCGCGGCAGGCGCTGCGGATCGAGCACCGAAGGCTGCGGCCAGGCGTCCAGCGCGCTCGCGACGCACCAGGCACGCCGCCGGGCCTCCAGCTCGGCCGGGTCCGCAATGCCGTTCAGATCGGCCAGCATCGCCTCCAGCTTGACCGAGCGCGGCTCGGGCCGGGCCAGCTCGCCACCGATCACATGGGCCAGGCGCAGGTTCAGCTCGAAGGCATCGGCCAGCCGGGCCGGCACCACATAGTCGCTGGCATTGAAGGGGCCGGCGGCGAAGGCCGGGGTCTTGCCATGCGGACAGATCGCGAAACGCAGCCACACATCGAAGACCAGCACCGGCCCGGCCGCCCCGGCGCGCACCGCAGCGATCACGGCGGCCCGCTCCAGCGCGGCCTCGGCCGTCTCCGCGATGGCCTCGTGCTCGGCCAGCCAGCGCGCGATATGGATGCACTGCTTGCGCCGGATCTCGATCAGCCGGCCCAGCCGGTCCAGCGCCAGGCCGGGCGCCACCTGCAGTTCCAGCTCGGGGTTGTCCTGCGCGCTGCAGCCCACGCGCAGGCCGGCCAGCGTGCCGTGGCCGTAGAGCGCGGCCAGCGCCCGGCCGCTGCGGCCGCGCAGATAGAGCTGCTCGGCCGCGAAGTCTTCGGCGCCCAGCAGCACGCCGTTCGCGTAGTGCACGCGCTCGGGCACGCCGCGCGGCGCCAGCGCCTCGGCCACCAGATCGTCCACCTGCTCCTTGAGCAGGCCAGGGTCAGCGATTGCCATGGTTGTCTACCCTCTTTGCACGCGCAGCAGCAGCGTGGCCGGCGCGCTCTTGCCGCTGGGCCCTTCGATGACCAGGCGCACGATATAAGCCCCGACCGGCAAGCGGGGATCGAGCAGCACCTCGGGCTCGCGGGTGCTCAGCGGGGCATCGAGCTTGAGCGTTTCCATCGCCAGGCCCTCAACCGCGAACCAGGGTCCAGTTCCAGACCTTGACCGCGCCGCCGACATCGCTGGAGCGGTCGCCGCTGAGACGGAAGGCCTGGCCGAACGGCACCTTGACCTCGGGGTCGGGCACGCGGCCGCCGGTGGCGTCCAGCATGTCGATGACGGCGGTCGGCCGGGCGCTGTCGACGATGATGATGGTGATATTAGCCGGCGCCGAGGCGTTGCCGCTGTCGTCGGTGACCACCAGCTGGAACACATGCTTGCCCGGCTTCAGCGGTGTGTTGGCCGAGGCGGCAACATCGAGCAGGGGCTCGTCGGACTTGATGCTGGTGTCGGTGCCGGGAACGAACTTGGCCATGGTGGACTCCTTCGGGTGGTGGATTCACAGAGGTGGGCGATGCAGCCAGTCATAGCTGGCGATGGAATGGCCGTCGGCCGCGCTCGAGGCACTGCCGTCCAGGTGCAAGGCGGTGATGGGGTCGCTGCTGAAATCGGCCGGATGGATGCGGGCGACCGGCGGCTCGGCCGATGCGGCCGGCGGCAAGAGAGAGTCGAAGGCGCCGGCATGGGCGTCCAGCGAGGCCTCGCCGCGCAGCCGGTCCACGCCGCCCAGCGCCGAGCTCTCGGCGCCCGGGCCGGCGCGCACCGGTCTTGAGGGCGGCGCGCTGCGCAGATAGCTGTCGGCCCCGACCAGGGCCGCGACGCCCACCATGAAGGGATGGGTAGCCGGCACGACGCGCAACTGCACATGGGCCGGCGCGCCCTGCTCGGCCAGGCGCCGCACCAGGCCCAGCTCATCGGCAGCCAGTTCCTCGTGCACCAGCACGGTGACCCGGTAGGCCAGCGCGTCGNCGCGACGCCCACCATGAAGGGATGGGTAGCCGGCACGACGCGCAACTGCACATGGGCCGGCGCGCCCTGCTCGGCCAGGCGCCGCACCAGGCCCAGCTCATCGGCAGCCAGTTCCTCGTGCACCAGCACGGTGACCCGGTAGGCCAGCGCGTCGAACAGCGCGCGCCGGGCGGCGGCGCTCTCGGCCTGCTCGGCGGCGGTCTCGCGGCCCAGATCGCGGAACAGGGCCAGAAAGGTCTTGGTGAAGCCTTCATCGGCCAGCACGCGGGCGTCGCCGAGAAAGAGCGTGTCGCCGAGCACCGAGTTGCCCGATTGCGTCAGGCCGCTGGTCAAGGGGTCGAGGCGGTCTTCCAGCCGCGCGCCCAGTATCGTGGCCAGGCTGCGGCGCAGCCGGAAGTCCTCGACGACGACGATACGCCCGCGCGTGAGCGCGCCATCGGTGGCGATGTCCAGCGCGCGCTGCAGGCCGGCCAGCGTGCCGTGCTGGCGTGCCAGCGCCGGCGCATTGGCCAGCATCCAGCGGGCGCGCTCGGTCGGCAGGCCAGGCTCCAGGCTCAGGCCCAGCCAGCCGGCCAGCCAGGGCAAGGCCTCGGGCGGGCAGGCCATCGCATCGGTCAGCAGTGCGCTGGCGGCGATGCGGGCCTCGATATCGCTGAACATGCCCTCGAACAGCAGCAGAAAGCGCTCCAGGAAATCCGCCGGGCTGGCGCGGCCGCGCTGCTCGGCATCGCTGCCGAACAGCTGCTCGTGATAGAGCGCCGGCAGATAGCGGTCGCGGTAGGACAGACGGCCGGCATAGGCGCGCAGCGCCGCCAGCTCCGGCGTGGCCCGGCCATCGCCGAACAGCTCGACCGCCACCCACAGCCGCGCGCCCTGCAAGGCCCGCACCGCGGTGCCGGCGCGCTGGATCAGCACCGTGAACAGCCCCGTGCGGCCGGGCTCGGCCG
>NZ_JAQOWX010000203.1:0-4970 GCF_028462495.1 Paucibacter sp. XJ19-41 | reverse complement strand
GCACGGCCGGCATGGCCACGCGCTGCCCGCCGCAGGGCCTGCCCGAGCTGCGCGAGCGCATCGCGATGCTGCTGCGCGGCCAGGGGCTGGCGGTCGATGCCGGCCGAGTGATGACCACTTATGGCGGCACCCAGGCCATCGATCTGATCTGCCGTGCCTTTGTGCAGCCGGGCGATACGGTGCTGGTCGAGAACCCCGGCTACTTCCTGATGTTCGGCCGGCTGCGCGAGGCCGGGCTGCGGGTGGTGCCGATCACGCGCCGCCCCGATGGCCTCGATCTGGACGAGCTGGAGACCGCCTGCCGTGTGCATCGGCCGCGCCTGCTCTTCATCCAGACCGTGCTGCACAACCCGACCGGCTGGGGCAGCAGCCCGGCGAATCTGCACAAGGTGCTGATGCTGGCCGAAACGCATGGCCTGCTGATTGCAGAGGACGATGTGCAGGGCCACTTCCACCCCGGCCATCCGACCCGGCTGGCGGCGCTGTCGGGGCTGGGCCGGGTGATCTACTACTCGAGCTTTTGCAAGGCGCTGAGCCCGGCGCTGCGCCTGGGCTATCTGGCGGCCGAGCCGGCGCTGCTGAAGGCCTTGCTGCGCGAAAAGATCTACACGGTGCTGACGACGCCGGCGCTCAACGAGTACCTGCTGCTGGAGCTGCTGGCGGCCGGGCGCTGGCGCAAGCATCTGGAGCGTCTGCAGCGCCAGCTGATCGCGGCGCGCAACAGCACCGCGCGCCAGCTCGCGGCTGCCGGCATCGCCTTCGACCCCCAGCCCGGCGAGGGCGGGCTGTTCCTGTGGGGCCGGGTGCCGGAGGGTGTGGACGTCGATCTGCTGGTGCAGGACGCCTACCGCAACAAGATACTGCTGGCGCGCGGCGCCACCTTCCGCGCCGATGCCGCGCCCGACCCGCATCTGCGCTTCAACGTCGTGCTGGCCCAGCATGTGCGGCTGGCCGACTATCTGCGCGAGCGCCTGCAGGCGCTGGCCGGCGCGCGGGCGACGCTGGGGCGGGTCAGCGGGACGTTGGGCGCCTAGACCCCAGCGATGTGACCAGGCTCAGCAGCGCCGCAGCCGGCAGCAGCAGGGCCTCGGGCGCCTTCAAGGTCCATAGCGTCGCGCCACTGATCGCGCACCACAGCAGCGGGATCGGCCACAGCCACCAGGGACCGGGACGCAAGAGCAGCAGGCCCAAGGTGGCCAGCACCGTCGGATCAGGGGCGAGGCCGAACAGCTCGACGCCCCGCCAGCTACGGCCAAGCGCCAAGGCCAGCAGCGGCTGGGCGAGCAGGGCCCAGGCGATCAAAGCCAGGCCCGGCCAGCGCCGCCGTGGCAAGGCCGCCGGGCACCGCGTCGCCACCGCCAGCAGCAGGGCCTGCAATGCGAAGCCGGCGGCGAACCACGACGCCGCCCAGTTGATCTGCGCATAGCGCTGCCAGTGAAACGCCCAGGCCACCCATAGCCAGGCGATCACCAGCAGCCACAGCGGCCAGCGTACGGTGCTCAGCGGGCTCAGCAGCAGCGCCAGCCCAGCCGCCAGCATCGGCAGCTGCAGCGGCCAGACGGCGGCGTTGTAGCGCTCGAACAGGCGCGCATAGGCGGCCGGCGAGAACATCAGGAAGTCCGACAAGCCGTAAGTCCACCACTCCGACATGCTCAGAGCGCCGCGATCAGCTCGGCAATGCGCCGGCGCTGGGTCGCATCCGGCATGGGCCCGCTGGCGGCGGCCATGTTCTGGCGCAGATGCTCGACTCGGCTGGTGGCCGGGATCGCGCAGGTGATGGCCGGGTGCGAGACGATGAACTTCAGCACCAGCTCGGCCCAGCTGCTGCAGCCCAGCTCGGTGCCGGCCCAGGGCGGCAGTCGCTCACCGGCCAGGGCCTGCAGCAGCTCGCCCTGGCGGAACGGCCGGTTGGCGATCACCGCGATGCCGCGCTCCTGGGCCAGCGGCAGCAGCCGCGCCTCGGCTTCGCGGTCCAGCGGGTTGTAGCTGAGCTGGATGAAGTCCAGCGGCTGGCTGCGCATGATGCGCTCCAGCTCGGCATGGCGCCGACCCTCCGAGGTGCTGATGCCCACATAGCGCAGCAGCCCGCTCGCCTTCAGCGTCAGCAACTGCGGCAAATGCGCTTCCCAGGCCAGCAGGTTGTGAACCTGCAACAGGTCGAAGCGGGCCAGGCCCCAGTGCCGGCGCGAGGCCTCGATCTGAGCCGGCCCGCGCGCGCCGGCGCCTATCCAGACCTTGTCGGCCGCGAACACCGAGGCGGCGGCCGGGCCCAGCGCCGCCAGCCCCTGGCCGATCACCGGCTGCGAGGAGCCGTACATCGGCGAGGAATCGATCAGCCGCCCGCCGGCCGCGAAAAAGGCCCGCATCACCGCCGTGCAGCCGGCGCGTGCCTGCGCATCGTCGCCGACATTGAAGGTGATCCAGCTGCCCAGGCCCAGCACCGGGATGGTTTCGCCGGTGGACGGGATCGGTTTGAGCAGCGGCGCCGGCTTGGCCTGGGCGACCGGGGGCAGGGCCAGCGCGGGCGCCAACAGGGCCAGCCGGCGCAAGAGCCGGCGCCGGGCGGGATGGGCGGGCTTCATCGTCATGATCGCCTCCGGTAGATCGCTGCTGATCGGCGGCGCTGCAGGGCCGCCCTTGCACTCTAAGCCATGGGCGCCGCGCCGGGCGTCCCCGATTGACGGCTTTTCGCCGTGGCCGACCCGGCCGTGCGGCCGCAGCGCTGTAGGACGGTGCCGCGTCCACGCGCTATGTGCGTCAACGCACGGACCCTGCGCGTGAAAGCGCCCAGCCTGATCGCTCACGGACGCCCGACCCCGGCGCGCCGCCTTCAACGAAAGGATTTGCGATGACACGCTCTCTTGGCCTTCGGGCCGTACCCGGCGCGCTGGCGCTGTTGGCACTGGCGGCCTGCGCCAGCACGCCGCCTCCGAACGCCGAGCTGGCGCTGTCCAGCGCCGCACTGACCCGCGCCGACGGTGCCGGCGCCGCCGAACTGGCCCCGGCCGAGCTGCGCATGGCACGCGCCAAGCTGGAGCGCGCCCAGGCCGCGCTGGCCGCCAAGGACCACGATCAGGCGCTGCAGATGGCCCAGCAGTCGGAGGTGGACGCCCGCCTGGCCGAGGCCAAGAGCCGCGCCGCCAAGGCCCGCAAGACCGCCGATGAGCTGCAGGAAAGCAACCGCGTGCTGCGCGAGGAGATGGGCCGCAAGACACCGGTCATGCAGCCCGCACCCATAACCCCGAGGAGCCCGTCATGAACATTGCCCGCAAGCATTCCCTGTCCCTGCTGAGCCTGGCGGCCCTGAGCGTGCTGATGGGCTGCAGCAGCCTGCCGGCCGACAACGCAAGGTTGGAGGAGGCCCGCCGCGACTACCGCGCGGCGCAGCAAAATCCCAAGGTCGGCGAGCTGGCCGGCGTCGAGATGCGCCAGGCCAGCGACGCGCTGAACAAGGCCAGCGACGCCTGGACCCGCAAGGACAAGCCCAGCGAGGTGGACCACTGGTCCTACCTGGCCAAGCAGCGCATCGCGATCGCGCAGGAGACCGCCGGCCAGAAGGGCGCCGAGCAGGCCCTGGGCCTGGCCACCGCCGAGCGCGACCGTTCGCGCCTGGCCGCGCGCACCAACGAAGCCGACAACGCCCAGCGCAATGCCAATGCGGCGATGCAACAGGCCGATGCCGCGCAGCGCCAGGCCGCGATGGCCCAGCAGCAGACCCGGGATGCCCGCGCCGTCAACGCCCAGCTGGAGGCTCAGCTCAAGGAGATGAACGCGCTGCAGACCGAGCGCGGTCTGGTCATCACGATAGGCGATGTGCTGTTCGACACCAACCGCGCCGAGCTCAAGCCCGGCGGCATGCGCAATGTCGAGAAGCTGGTCGGCTTCCTGAAGCAGTATCCGCAGCGCACCGCGATGGTCGAGGGCTATACCGACAGCGTCGGCAGCGACAGCACCAACCAGGGCCTGTCGGCGCGGCGCGCCGACGCGGTGCGCATGGCCCTGGTCGACCAGGGCGTGGGCCGCGAGCGCATTCGCTCCCAGGGCTATGGCGAGGCCTATCCGGTGGCCAGCAATGACAGCGCCGACGGCCGCCAGCTGAACCGCCGCGTCGAGATCCTGCTGTCGGACGAGGCCGGCGCGATCAAGCCGCGATAGGCGTCAGCGGCAGCACGAAGCAGGTCTCGGGGGCCAGGTCTTGCCAACGCAGGACCTGGCCCTCGTCAATGAGGGTGGCCCCGGCCGCAGCCGCCGCCACCCGCGCCTGCTCCGGCGTGGCGCGCAGCAGGATGAAGCGCATCTGCCGTCCATCGCGTCGCAAGGTCAGCTCGGCCTCGGGCCAGTGCGCCGGCAGGCAGGGCGAGAAGCTCAGGCTCTGGGCCTCCAGCTTCAGCCCGAAGATGGCCTCCAGCGCCGCGCGGTGCAGCCAGGCCGCCGCGCCGGTGTACCAGCTCCAGCCGCCGCGGCCGATATAGGGCGGCTGCGTGTAGATGTCGCCGGCCATCACATAGGGCTCCAGGCCATAGACCGGGCCCTGCTGCGGATGGGCGGCCCGGTGGGCCGGGCTCAGATGGCAGAAGTACTGGTAGGGCAGGTCGGAGGGCCGGTTCAGCCGCGCCTGGGCCATCAGCGCCCAGATGCCGGCGTGCGAATACTGGCCGCCGTTCTCGCGCACGCCGGGCGGGTAGGCCTGGATATAGCCGGCGCTGGGATCGGCATGGGCCAGCGGCGGGTCCAGCAGCCGTATCAGCCCGGCCTCGGCGTCGACCAGCAGGGCGTGGGCCGAGGCCATGGCCTGCTGCGCGCGGCCCGGCTCGCCCTCGACGCCGGACAGCACGGCCCAGGCCTGGGCGATCAGATCGATGCGGGCCTCGCTGTTGGCGGCCGAGCCGAGCGGCTGGCCATCGTCGAAGAAGGCGCGCTTGTACCACTGGCCGTCCCAGGCCGGACCGGCCAGCGCGGCGCGCCAGCCC
>NZ_JAQOWX010000202.1:0-5000 GCF_028462495.1 Paucibacter sp. XJ19-41 | reverse complement strand
CGGGCCGGCGGCCAAGCCTGCGGCAGCGACCGAGGGCAATGCGGCGGCGCCCACGCCGGCCGCAACCGCCGCGTCAGCACCAGCCGCAGCGGAAGCGCCACCCGCCTCCCCCAGCGCAACCGAAAACACCCAAGGCCCGCAGAACTGGCCCTCCGGACTGTCCTGGCGCGGCCAGTCCGCTGTCGCGCCCGGTGGCACGCTCACGCTGGAGCTGTGGGCGCAGAGCAGCCAGCCGATCTCGGTGATGCCGCTGTCGCTCAACTACGACGCGCGCATCCTGTCCCTGATCTCGGTCGATCAGGGCAATTACATGAACAACGCCGGCACCGCCTCGGCGCTGAACAAACGCGCCGATCCCGGCAGCGGCCAGATCCGCGCGGTGCTCAGCGCCTCCGGCGGCACCGGCACGGCGGCCGAGGGCTCGCTGCTGCGCCTGGTGTTCAAGGCCCTGGCCGCCAGCGACGGCACGCCGGTGAGTGTGAGCGAGCCGGTGCAGGCCATCAGCCCCAGCGGCGAATCGGTGCTGCTGGCTATGCCGCCGGCCTGGAACATCCGAGTGAAATGACGGGCCGCCCATGAACACCAAGGCCAGCTGCGGCTTCACACTCATCGAGCTGCTGGTCACGCTCGCCATCGTGGCGGTGCTGGCCCTGTTCACCGTGCCGGTGGCCGAGGTGGCGGTGCAGCGCGGCACCGAGTCCGAGTTGCGCCGCGCACTGCGCGAGATCCGCGACGCGCTGGACGCCTACAAAAAAGCCAGTGATGAGGGTCGCATCCAGCGTAGCCTGCAAAGCAGCGGATATCCCAAGAGCCTGGACGCGCTGGTCGATGGCGTCGAGGACATCAAGGATCCCAAGCGGACCAAGATCTATTTCCTGCGCCGTATCCCCCGCAATCCGCTGGACGACCGACCCGAGAAGCCCGCCGCCGATACCTGGGCCAAGCGCGCCTATGCCAGCGAGCCTGGCGACCCGCAGGAGGGCGATGATGTGTTTGACGTCTATGTCAGCGCGCCCGGCACCGGGCTCAATGGCGTGCCCTACAAGCAGTGGTAGGCCATGGTGATGCGCAGCCGCCCCCCCAAGCCGTCCGCCCGCGCCGCCGGCTTCACCCTGGTGGAACTGCTGGTGGTGCTGGCCATCGTGGCCACGCTGCTGATGCTGTCCCTGCCGCGCTATACCCAAAGCGTGGAGGTCGCGCGCGAGCGGGTGCTGGTGGAGAACCTGCGCATTACCCGCGACGCCATCGACAAGTTCCATGCCGACACCCTGCGTTATCCGGACTCGCTGGATGAGCTGGTGGAGAAACGCTACCTGCGCAGCCGGCCCATGGACCCGGTGCTGGAGAGTGACCAAGCCTGGCTGATCGTGACGCCACCCAGCGAGAAGAAGGGCCAGGTGGCCGACATCAAGAGCACCGCGCCGGGTCAGACCCAGGACAAGCGCGCGTTCACCGAGCTGTGACGACACCATGAACCGCACTGTCTCCAGCCAGCAAGGCTTCACCTATGTCGGCGTACTGATCCTGCTGGCGGTGCTGTCCATGGCGGCGGCACTGACGCTGCAGTTCGCGCAGACTCGCGCCCAGCGCGATGCCGAGACCGAGCTGCTGGGCGTGGGCCAGGAGTTCGAGCGCGCCTTTGCCAGCTACCATCGTCAGACGCCTGTCGGCCAGCGGCCTTTTCCCGAGAAGCTGGAAGATCTGCTGCGCGACCCGCGTTATCCCGGCGTGCGCCGGCATCTGCGCCGCCTTTATGTGGATCCGCTCAGCGGCAAGGCCTGGGGCCTGGTGCCTGCGCCTGGCGGCGGGGTGATGGGCATTTACAGCCGGGCCGAGGGCAAGCCGTTTCGCCAGGACATCGGCCAACGCGCCCTACCCCCATTGCCGCCCGGTGCAGCCTCGGCGGCCATACAAGGCGCCGTCATCGCCACGACCGCGCAGCTGCCCATGCTGGCCGCCAGCCCTGCCAGCGTGAATGTGGGGGACAGCTATGCCCAGTGGCGCTTTGGCTACGACCCGCAGCTGGATCTGCAGCGGCGCAACAACTTCATTCTGCCGACACGTGCGCCCCAGCCGGGGCAGCCCTCACAGCCCTCACAGCCCGCGCCGTGAGCGCCGCACCACAACCAAGGCGGTGAGCGAGATCGCCAGCAGCGCCAGCGTGGCCGGCTCATCCACGCGGCCGGGCTGGGTGTTGAGGGTGTAGAGCAGCTCGTTGACTCGCAGCTGGACGGGGTCGCTGCCGTTCAGTCCCTCATGGAACACGGTATTGGTCTGGCCGCCCAGCATCACATAGCCATTGCCGAAGAAGCCACCGGCCAGCACGGTGCGGCCCTGCTCGTCGCGGATCAGCGCGCTGTAGCTGGAGTCGGTGCTCAGCGTGTTGTGGCCGAAGTAGTAGCCCAGCCAGTTGTCACCCGCGCCGGAAAACAGATCGCTGCCCGGGTTCACCGCCGAGCCGCTGTTGCTGCGGTTGTCGATGGACTGCTCAACGGAGCTGGCGCCGAAAACCAGGTCAAACGGCGACTGCTGATCAGTGGCGGCATTGATGAAGAGCCGGCCGCCGCCCAGTACATAGGACTCAAGGGCGCTACGGTTCTGGGCCAGGAAGGACACCATCTCGGTAGATGCCAGGTCGCCGCCATCGATATAGAGCAGCGAATAGTTGCTGAAGGCGCTGCCGAACTGCAGCCGGTTCCAGTTCTGTCCAAAGGCCGCATTCATGGCCTGCGCATTGCTGAAATCGTCAAACGGCTCGTTGGCCGCGCTCATATAGGCGTGGCCACTAAGGGCCGTCACCGGACCGGCCTGGGCCGCGCCAAGCAGAGTGGCGGCGCACAGCAAGGCGCCCAGCGCGCGTGCCGCGCTCTTGAAGATCAAGCTCATGGTTCCCTCCCAGGAGGCCGGGCCGGGCGTGAGCGCCAGGTGGCCAAAGTCCCAGCAACTCTACCAAAGCCGCCCCGGCGCTGAATACCGCGGGAATGCGGGGGGTCAGGTCTTTCATCGACCGTTCAGTGAGACTGTCACGGCAGCAGCGATTCAAAGGCCTCCATCAGCCGCGCCACCTGCCGCTGGTGGGAAAAATCGCCGTGGCGCTGGGCAAAGGCCTGGGCGGCGGTGCGCGCCTCGGGCTGGTCCAGCAGCTTGGACAGGGCGGAGGCCAGCGCGGCCGGCGAGCTCAGGGTGGCGCCGTTCACCGCCGCGCCGCTGCGCGCCACCTGGCGCGTTATCAGGCTTTGCTCGCGCTGCATGGGCAGCAGCAGCAGCGGCACGCCGGCCAGCAGCGACTGGGCCATCGTGGCCTCGCCTGCATGGCAGACCGTCAGCCCGCAGCCCGGCAGGGCCTGGCTCAGGTCCACCGGGCCCTTGGCGTAATGGATCAGCGGCGAGTCCAGCGGCGGGCGTTTGCCGGCCGCCAGCTCCGGCATGTAGCACAGGGTGCGGCAACCCTTGGCCACCAGGGCACGCAGGACTTGAAGATGGTGGGGGAAGCCGGCCTTGAGGTAGGCAAAGGCACGGGGGCCCTCTCCGGTCGGCCATTGGGGTTGCTCGCCGCCGGGCGCCATGAAGCTGGGGCCATACCAGTGCTGGCCGGCCGGCAGCTCGGCGCGGCCATAGTGATCCATCTCGGGCCAGGTACACAGCAGCGGCAGGTCGCCCGCGAACAAGCAGGCCAGCCGCGGCAACGGCGGCCGCCCAAAGGCACGCAGCACCTCGTTGACGCTGGCCAGGGCCAAGGCGTCGGACTGAGCCAGGCGCAGGTTCAGTTGCTGGGCCGGCATCGGGTTGCCCTCCAGAAAGCTGGGCAGCGGCACGGCATCAGGCGGCATGTAGAAACCCAGGCCAACCACCGCGCTGGGCAGGCCGGCGATGCGTGCGGCCAGCACGGCGGTGGGCGCATAGTCCGCCACCACCAGTTGTGGCCGGTAGAGCTTGAAGGCAGCCAGCCAGCCCTTGACTTGGGCGGCCAGCGCAGCCGGCTGAACATAGCCGTTGGCGAGCAGAACCTCGGCCAGACTGGCCATGGGGTCCGGTAGACCGGACACCTTGTGCAGCCAGACCGGCGCCTGCAGGCGCGGCAGTGGCAGGTCGGCCAGCAGGCTGTCGGTCTGCACCAGGTCGCGCAGCACCATCGCGCAGTCATGCCCGCGCGCCGTCAGCGCCTGGGCCAGGGGCTTGAGCCGGCCGGCATGCCCCAGCCCGCCGCCCATCTCCCAGCACAGCAATACCTTGGCCATGGCAACCTCCTCCCTGCGGTCATCCCCGCACAAGCGCGGCGACGCAGTTTAGGTGACGGCACAGGGGCGCTCAGCGAGCCGGCGCGACGTCGACCCGCAGGTTTCGCATTTCGTTCGAGTGGCTGCGGTCCGGCAGATGACGGGCCTCGGTCGATCAATGATCTATCGGCTCATGGCTGCTCATCGCTTCCCAGCGCCAGTCCAACTATCCACCCGCGCCGGGGTGGCCGCTGTCGGATCTGGAACAGTGGAGTCGTGCAAGCAAGACCATCTCGCATTGAGGTCGGGCTTCGGCGACGAGTGCAAGCGGTGCAGCAAAGTTTTCCGTCAAGCCCGCCATTGAATCTTCGCGAGCCCGCGAGCGGGTCCGGCACGCGGGTTGCCAGCAGGACTTGAGGCATTCAAAGCCCGGCCTCAGGCATCTACTGACAAGGAACTTCCATGCGCTCCACCCGATTCACCAGCTGTGCCCTCGCCGCTTCGCTGTCCCTGCCAATTTTTGCGCAAGGTACAAGTCCCACCGATTCGACATCGTCGACCCGGTCAACCGGCGTCGCCGCAGACCCGTCCATGGAGGACCGCATGGACGGCTTCAACTGGGGATGGCTGGGCCTGCTCGGTCTGGTCGGCTTGATCGGGCTGCGCAAGCAGCCGGATGTGCATCGCACCGACGCGACACGCGCTCCCGGGACGCGCTAGCAGGCTGTTGAATTTCAGCTCGTAAGTCCCGTTTCGCAATCGAGTCGTCGTTGCTACTGTTCA
>NZ_JAQOWX010000201.1:0-5169 GCF_028462495.1 Paucibacter sp. XJ19-41 | reverse complement strand
GGGGCGCGGGCCTGTGGCTGCAGCGCGGCGGTGGCGTGGCGCTGCTGCTGTGCGCGCCGCTGGTGCTGCTGACCTGAGCGGCCCGGGCGGCCCGCTTGCTCCCTTACTTCATGCCGGGCGGCATCATGCCGCCCAGGCCCTTCATGCCGCCCATCTTCTTCATCATCTTCATCAGGCCGCCACCCTTCATCTTCTTCATCATGCCCTGCATCTGGTCGAACTGATTCAAGAGGCGGTTGACCTCCTGGATCTGCACACCGGCGCCGGTGGCGATGCGGCGCTTGCGACTGGCCTTGCTCTTGCCTTCCATCAGTAGATTCGGATGGGCGCGCTCCTTGGCCGTCATTGAGTTGAGGATGCCCTCCATGCGCTTCATATCGCGCTCGGCCTTGTCCATATCGCCCTGGCCGGCCTTGGCGGCCATCTGGGCCGGCAGCTTGTCCATCAAGCTGGACAGGCCGCCCATCTTCTTCATCTGCGAGATCTGAGCCAGGAAGTCGTTCAGGTCGAAGCCGTCGCCACTCTTGAGCTTGTTGGCCAGCTTCTCGGCCGCCGCCATGTCGACGCCCTTGGTGACCTCCTCGACCAGGGCGACGATATCGCCCATGCCGAGCACGCGCCCGGCATGGCGCTCGGCGTCGAAGACCTCCAGCCCGTCGATCTTCTCGGACACGCCGGCAAACTTGATCGGCGCGCCGGTGATTTGGCGCACCGACAGCGCGGCGCCGCCGCGCGAGTCGCCGTCCAGCTTGGTCAGCACGACGCCGGTCAGTGGCAGCGCATCCTTGAAGGCTTTGGCGGTGTTGATCGCATCCTGACCCTGCATCGCATCGACGACGAACAGCGTCTCGACCGGGTTCAGCACCGCGTGCAGATCCTTGATCTCGGCCATCAAGGCTTCGTCGATCGCCAGGCGACCGGCGGTGTCGACCAGCAGTACCTCGAAATGATGCTTCTTCGCATAGTCGATCGCGGCCAGCGCGATGTCATGCGGCTTCTGATCCGGGGTCGATGGGAACCATTCGGCGCCGGCCTGCGTGGTGACGGTCTTCAGCTGCTCGATTGCAGCCGGGCGGTAGACGTCGGCCGAGACCGTCAGCACCTTCTTCTTGCGCTTCTCGATCAGGTGCTTGGCCAGCTTGGCCGTGGTCGTGGTCTTGCCGGCGCCCTGCAGACCGGCCATCAGGATCACGGCCGGAGGCTGGGCGGCGAGGTTGATGTCGGCGATGCCCTCGCCCATCGTCGCGATCAGCTCTTTGTGCACCACCGAGACCAGCACCTGGCCGGGGTTCAGCGAGCCCACGACCTCCTGGCCCAGCGCCTTGTCCTTGACCCGGGCGATGAAGTCGCGCACCACCGGCAGCGCCACATCGGCCTCCAGCAGGGCCATGCGCACTTCGCGCAGCATCTCCTGGACATTCGTTTCGGTGATGCGGGCCTGGCCGCGCATCGTTTTCACGAGCTGGCTCAGGCGGTTGGTCAGATTGGAGGCCATCAAGGTTCGCACCGACCGGCAAGGCGGGCGCGCAAAAGTACACTGTGGCCATGATTTTATCGTTTGCGTCCGAAGGGCTGCCCGCCATGCTGTTGAGCCTCAGCAGTCTGGCCGCCTTGCTGGCCTATGCGGTGGCTGCCGGCATGCGGGAATCGGCGGGGGCGGGCGCCGGCCGCCTGCGTGCCGTGCTGTTGCTGGCCTGGCTCTTCCATCTGGTGGCCCTGGTACTGGACATCGCCGGCTTCGGCTTGGCAAGACCTGGCGCTCGCTTCGGATTTGCGCCGGCGCTGTCGATGACGATGTGGCTGGTGCTGGCGGTCTATCTGGTCGAAAGCCGCTTTGTGCCACTGCCGGGTGCGCGGCGCGTGCTGGCCGCTCTGGCGGCGCTGACCGTGCTGCTGGCCTGGTGTTTTCCGGGCGAGAGCCGCCCGCTGGCCGCCTCGCCCTGGGCGCCGCTGCACTGGGTGCTGGGCCTGGCCTCCTATGGTCTTTTCGGCGTGGCGGTGCTGCATGCGGTGATGCTGAACCGCGCCGAGCGGCAGATGCGGCTGAAGTCCGCACAGGGGCCGGCGACTCTGGGCATGCCGCTGCTGCGGCTGGAGCGGCTGACCTTTCAGTTCGTCGGCTCCGGTGTCGTCGTGCTGTCGCTGGCCTTGCTGCTGGGCTGGTGGTTCACGCCGCAATGGCATTGGGACCACAAGAATCTGTTGTCCATGCTGGGCTGGCTGGTACTGACCGGGCTGCTGACCGGCCGGCGCGTGTTCGGCTGGCGCGGCCGGCGCGCGACGCGCTGGCACTATTTCGGTGCGGCCCTGCCGCTGCTGGCCTACGCCGGCACCCGTTTCGTGTTGGAGGTGCTGCTGCAACGCGGCGCGGGCTATTGATATGAAGTACCTGCTGATCATCCTTGTCATCGGTCTGGTGTTCTTCATGCTGGGCTTCAAGCGCAGCCGTCCCGGAGTGAAGCCACCTGCGCCACCGCCGGCGCCACCCGCGCCACCGGCCGTGCCGCAGCACATCGTCAGCTGTGCCCATTGCGGACTGCACCTGCCGCAGTCCGAGGCCCTGCCCGGGCTCGGCGGGGTGTTCTGCAGCGCCGCCCACCGGGCGGCCCATGAGGCCGGCAAGGCTCCATGAGCGAGTCGCGGTCGAGCCGGGATCGCCGCGGATCCGACCGCCGACGTGGTGACCGCCGCCGCAGCGAGCGACGCGGACCGGCCGCCGACGGACGCGACCAATCCTGGTTCGGCCCGCCACATGAGGGTGACGGTGAAGGGGCCGCTGGCGTGGACTCGGCCGGCACCGCCGATGCCGCCGACTCACAGTTCTTCTTTCAGCAGGCGCGCCGACTCGCGCACGCCGGCGGCAGCGCCTTCCAGCGCTTGTACCGTGCCTTTCTGGCGGCGCGCGCGGCGCTGGGCCTGGCCCTGGTCGGCGCGCAGGCGTTGGCGGCGCTGCTGGGCTCGACGACCCCGATCTGGACTCTGGCGCTCAGCGGGGTCTATGCGCTTGAGGCGGTAGCGCTGTGGCTGCTGCCGCGCCTGCAGCGGGGGGCCTCGGCGCAGTCGCTGGCCNGGTCGGCGCGCAGGCGTTGGCGGCGCTGCTGGGCTCGACGACCCCGATCTGGACTCTGGCGCTCAGCGGGGTCTATGCGCTTGAGGCGGTAGCGCTGTGGCTGCTGCCGCGCCTGCAGCGGGGGGCCTCGGCGCAGTCGCTGGCCAGGCTCAGCAGCCCGCGCTGGTGGCTCAGCATCGGCCTGGACCTGGGCCTGTTCGGTCTGTTGCTGGCGCTGGACCGGAGCGCCGGGGTCAGCTATGGCGCGCTGTTCGTGCTGCCGGTGCTGATGGCCGGCGTGCTGACGCCGCGTCTGCTGGCGCTGGCCACCGCTGCGATGGCGGCGCTGATGACCCTGGGCGTGGCCTGGTGGTCGGTGCTGCAGGGGGCCGATCCGGGTCTGCGCATGACGCAGGCCGGCCTGGTCGGCGTCGGTTTCTTCGTGATCGGACTGCTGGCCAGCGAGCTGGCCAGCCGGCTGGCGCGCGAGGAGCGCGCCGCGCGAGGCAGCATGGAGCTGGCGCGCCAGCAGGCTCAACTGAACCGGCTGGTGATCGACGAGATGGCCGAGGGCGTGCTGGTGGTGGACAGGCGCGGCCATGTGCGCGCCGCCAACCCGGCCGCGCGCGGCCTGCTGGCCGAACAGCAGATGGTGCGTACCGCGCCCTTCCAGCTGCGCGGCGTGCCGGCCTGGGAGCCGCTGGTGGCGGCGGTGGAGCAGGCCTTCTCGGCCGGCGGCTGGCCGGAGGAGGGGCGCGATGTGGCGCTGGTGTTCAATGCGGCCGAGCGGCGCGCCTTGCGCCTGCGCATGCGCTTCACGCGCCGGCGCGAGGTGCATGGCACTGAGGACTTGTGCGTGCTCTTCGTCGAGGATGTGCGCAATCTGCTGGCACGCAGCCGCCAGGAGAAGCTGGCCGCGATGGGCCGAATCTCGGCCGGCATCGCCCACGAGATCCGCAACCCGCTGGCCGCCATCGATCAGGCCAATGCGCTGCTGGCCGAGGATTGTGCCGACCCGCAGTCGCAGCGCCTGACGGCGATGGTCAGCTCCAATGTCCAGCGCCTCAAGCGCATCGTCGACGATGTGATGGAGGTGGCGCCCGGCGTGCCGCCGCAGCCGGTGCCGGTGGACGCCAGTGCGCTGGTCAGCGAGGCCTGTCTGGACTGGGCCCGCACCAACAAGCTGCCGGCGGGCCCGGACAGCCCTCTGGGCCTGAGCCTGCCGGCCCATGCGCTGCGCATCAGCTTCGAGCCCGAGCATCTGCGCCGCGTGCTGATCAATCTGCTGGACAACGCGCTGCGCCATGCGACACCGGGCCCGCGCAGCGTGCAGGTCAGCCTGCGCGCGCAGTCTGAGCAATGGGTTAGCCTGGGGGTGTTCAGCGCAGGCGAGCTGATCGCGCCCGAGGTCGAGCGCCATCTGTTCGAGCCCTTTTTCTCGACGCGTAGCCGGGGTTCGGGCCTGGGCTTGTATATTTGCCGCGAGTTGTGCGAGCGCTATGGCGGGCGCATCGATTACCGCAGCCAGCGCTCGGCCGCACTGGGCGGCAATGAATTCGTCGTGACCCTGCGTCGTCTGCCGGCCGACGCGCCTCTTGCCCCGGCTTCTTCCTGATGAGCTCTGCCAATCCCGCTTTCAGCCTGCTGGTCGTCGATGACGAGCCGGATCTGCGCACGCTCTACGAACTGACCCTGCTGCGCGAGGGCTATGAACTGGAGACCGCCGGCACGGTGGAGGAGGCGCTGGCGCGGCTGCAGCAGCGCCGCTACAGCGCCGTCATCACCGACATGCGCCTGCCCGATGGCAGCGGCCTGGATGTGCTGGCCTGGCTGGAGCAGCAGGGCCGGCCGGAAAAAGCCCTGGTGATCACCGCCTATGGCTCGGCCGAGAACGCGGTCGAGGCGCTGAAGGCCGGTGCTTATGACTACCTGACCAAGCCGGTCGATCTGCGCCAGTTCCGCAGCGTCGTCGCCTCGGCGCTGGGGCGACTGCCGCAAAGCCAGCCCTCGGTGGTGCCGACGCAGCTGCCGTCGGAGCGGCAGTCGGTGGCCGAGCTGCCCAGGCCGGCGAAGGTCGAGGCGCGCGTGTCGACAGCCGCCGCATCGCGCGCGCGCGTCGA
>NZ_JAQOWX010000200.1:0-5208 GCF_028462495.1 Paucibacter sp. XJ19-41 | reverse complement strand
CGGGGCGCTGCTGCTGGCGCGCTGCTGGCCGGGCTGCCGCCGGCCGCTGTTCCTGATGCTGGCGGCGGTGCTCGCGGCGTTGGCCTGGCTGCTGCCCAGCCTGGGTGGCGCGCTGTTCGCGCTGGCCCTGCTGGCGGTTAGCCAGCGCTGGCGCCTGGCCGGCGCTGCGGCCGTGGCGGTGGCCTGGATCATCGGCAGTTTCTACTACCAGCTGCACTGGCCGCTGGGGCAGAAGGCCTTGCTGCTGATGGGCCTGGGCGCCCTTTTGGGGCTGCTGGTCTGGTTGACCAAGCGCCGCGCAGCCGCAACGGCGCTGGCTGCGGCGGCTCCGGCGCACGGCCGCTGGGTGCTGCTGGGCGCAGCGGCCGCAGTGCTGCTGGTCGCCAATAGCGCGATCTGGCAGAAAGAGCGCCTGATCCGCGAGGGCCGGCCGGTGTTTGTGGCGCTGGCGCCGGTCGATCCGCGCTCGCTGATGCAGGGCGACTTCATGCGGCTGAACTTCGCGCTGCCGGCGGCCGTGGATACACCGCTGCTGCAGGATCTCGGCAGCCAGCGGCCACGGCTGGTGGCGCGGCTGGACGGACGCGGCGTGGCCCAGCTGCTGCGTCTGCATGCGGGCGACGCGGCGCTGGCCGAGGGCGAGCTCTTGCTGGAGCTGACGCCCAAGGACGGCCGCTGGGTGCTGGTCAGCGATGCCTGGNCTGCGTCTGCATGCGGGCGACGCGGCGCTGGCCGAGGGCGAGCTCTTGCTGGAGCTGACGCCCAAGGACGGCCGCTGGGTGCTGGTCAGCGATGCCTGGTTCTTCGAGGAGGGCCGGGCGGCGGCCTTCGAGGCGGCGCGCTTCGGCGAGTTCCGGGTGCTGCCGGACGGCCGCGCCCTGCTGGTGGGCATGGCGGATCAGAATCTGCACTCTATTTCCGCTCAAGCGGCGCCCAAGCGTTAAAAAAGCGCGCGCCCCGGTCGCCCTGAAGCCTTAGCATCCCACCCATATTCGACAAAGGCACACCCGTCTGAAAAGCGGGGTCGCAAAGCCTCCGGCCTACCGTCCGCTTCAGCGGGCCAGGGCAGCGGGGTTGCCGCCCGGCAGTGCTGGCGCGCTGCGTGCCTGGTTCGAACTCGCTCACCCGGCCCGCGCATGTTGCAGTACTCCCCCTCGCTTATCCCCTCCAGGCTCCCCAGGAGCCGGCCATGATGCTGGTCGGCGGCGGCGCGGCCGCGCTGGCTCTGCTGGCTGGCGTCCATTGGCTGCGCATGCGCCAGGTGGTGCGGCGGCTGCGGCGCGAGCACGGGCTGCAGCGCCGCCAGGACCAGCGCTTCCAGGACTTCGCCACCGCCGCGTCCGACTGGTGGTTCTGGGAGCTCGACGCGCAGCTGCGCTTCACCTATGTCTCGCCGAACAGCGCCCATGTGACCGGCCGCCCGATTGAATCGCTGCTGGGCCGGACCTCGCGCGAGCTGGTGCAGGCGCTGGCCGCCGAGGAGCAGCCGGCCGGGGATCAGCATCTGTCGGACCTGGAGCAGCACCGGCCCATCCATCAGTTCGAGTTCCGCCTGCCGCAAGCCGACGGCTCGCTGCGCTGGATCAAGATCAGCGGCCTGCCGGTCTTCGATGCGGGCGGCGCCTTCTGCGGCTATCGCGGCACCGGCAACAACATCACCGCGCGCAAGCACAACGAGCTGGAGCTGCGCCTGGCGGCCATCGCCTTCGAGACGCAGGAGGGCATGTTCGTCACCGGCGCCTCCGACGAGATGCTGCGCGTCAACCCGGCCTTCAGCGAGATCACCGGCTACAGCGCCGCCGAGGCGCTGGGCCGGACGCCGCTGATGCTGGGTGCGGGCCGCCACGATGCCGCTTTCGTTACCGAGATCCGCACCCTGCTGCTGCGCAACGGCCGCTGGCGCGGCGAGCTGATCAGCCGGCGCAAGGACGGCAGCACCTTTCCGATGAGCCTGACCCTGACCGCAGTGCGCGATGCCCGGGGTGAGGTCAGCCACTGCGTGGGCCTGTTCAGCGATATCAGCGAACGCAAGGCGGCGGCCGCCGAGATCGAGCGCCTGGCCTTCTACGACCCGCTGACCGCGCTGCCGAACCGCCGCCTGCTGCTGGACCGGCTGCAGCAGGCCCTGGTCGCGGCCCAGCGCAGCGGCCGCTGCGGCGCGTTGCTGCTGCTCGATCTGGACAATTTCAAGACCCTCAACGACACCCGCGGCCATGACTGTGGCGATCTGCTGCTCAAGCAGGTGGCGCTGCGGCTGGCGCCCTGCCTGCGCAAGAGCGACACGGTGGCGCGGCTGGGTGGCGACGAGTTCGTCGTGATCCTGGCCGAGCTCAATGAGGACCAGACTCAGGCGGCGGCCGAGGCCGAGGGCGTGGCCGGCAAGCTGATGGAAGCGCTGACCGAGCCCTATGAGCTCGGCCTGCATGAACACCATTGCACCGCCAGCATAGGCATCGCGCTGTTCGATGCGCTGGCGCAGGGCAGCGAGGATGTGATGAAGCAGGCCGATCTGGCCATGTACCAGAGCAAGGCGGCCGGCCGCAACGCGATCCGCTTCTTCGACCCGACGATGCAGAGCGCGGCCAGCGCCCGCGCCGAGCTCGATGCCGATATGCGCAAAGGCCTGCAGCGCGGCGAGTTCGAGCTCTACTACCAGGCCCAGGTCGACGGCGCTGGCGCGGTGATAGGCGCCGAGGCCTTGCTGCGCTGGCAACATCCGCGGCGCGGCCTGGTGGCGCCGCTGGACTTCGTGCCGGCGGCCGAGCAGAGCGGGCTGATCGTGCCGCTGGGGCAGTGGGTGCTGGACAGCGCCTGCCAGCAGCTGGTGGCCTGGGCGGCCGATCCGGCGCTGGCGCGCATGAGCCTGGCCATCAATGTCAGCGCCCGGCAGTTCCAGCAGCCCGACTTCGTCACCCAGGTGCAGCGGGCGCTGGCGCGCAGCGGTGCGCGCTCACAGCTGCTGAAGCTGGAGCTGACCGAGAGCCTGCTGATGGACGATGTCGAGGGCATGATCGCGAAGATGAAGGCGCTGCAGGCCTGCGGTGTCGGCATCTCGCTGGACGACTTCGGCGTCGGCTATTCCTCGCTGAGCTATCTGAAGCGCCTGCCGCTGGACCAGCTGAAGATCGACCAGAGCTTTGTACGCAATGTGCTGACCGAGAAGCAGGACGCGGCCATCGTCAGCACCATCGTCGCGCTGGCACGGAGCCTGGGGCTGCAGGTGCTGGCCGAGGGCGTCGAGACCGAGGCGCAGCGCGACTTCCTGCTGGCCCAGGGCTGCCAGGCCCACCAGGGCTATCTGTTCAGCCGGCCGGTACCGCTGGGCGAGTTCGAGCGGCTCACTCGGGCGCCGCACCCATCAGCTCGATCAGCTCCTTGAGAAATTCCAGCGCCTCCTCGGGCGTCGCGAAGTAGTACTCGCCGCCCAGGTCGGCGGCATCGCCGTTCGGGCCTATGTGCACGACGGACCAGCCCTCGGCCCCGCCGCCGATCGCGCAGATGCCGAAGGCGCCGGGCGCCAGATCGCGGGCGGTGCCGGCGGTGACGAAGATGTCGCGGCCGAGATGGCAGTGATAGCGTTTCAAATGAGTGACCGGGAAGGGGGCTTAAGCGGCCAGCGCGCTGGCGATATCGGTCTGGGCGAAGTCCTCGCCCTTGTAGAGCAGGGGAAGGCCGCGCCGTTTGGCCAGCGCATAGCTGAAGAGGTCGCCGAAGTTCAGGCCGGCCGAGTGGCCGCTGCCTTTGCCAAAGGTCACGAAGGCGGCATAGGCCGTGTCTGCCTCGGCGGCGTCGGGCGCCACCCATTCGAACATCGGCAGGCGCAGCAGATCGTCCAGCAACAGCACCGCGCGCTGCCCCTTGCGGCCCTGCACCACCAGCCGCGCTTCGACGACCGAGACGGTGCTGATCAAGGCCTTGCTGGCCTGCTGGATGGTGTTGACGAAGACCTCGCGCTCGGGTTCGCCGAAGACGATGGCCACCAGGGCCGAGGTATCGACGACGATCACCGGGGCAGGCCCTGCGCGTCCCAGTCGAGCGCGTCAAAGGCATCGGCTCTGTCGGGGATGCGGTCCATCTGGGCCAGCAGGGCCGCCAAGCGGCTGGCGGGCGAGGCAAGGGGCGCGCTTCCGCGTTCCATCAGCAGCCGGTCCAGCGCCTGCTCCACCACGGCCGTCTTGCTCAGGCCGGTGGCCTTGGCCAGGCGTTCCACCTTGTCCACCACGACGGGGTTGGCGATCTGAACTGCCATCCTGCGCTCCAGATTATTGATATAAACATCGTCAATATACATTCGAAACTCTGGGGATTGGCCGCTTTCCGCTTGCCGAGCTCAATCCCGGGGCCACAGCGCCCACAGCCGCAGCCCCTGCTTCATGCGCCCGGCCTGGGCCTCGGCCTGCTCGCCCCAGCCCCAGAAATAGTCGGCCCGTACCGCGCCGACGATGGCGCTGCCGGTGTCCTGCGCCATCACCAGGCGGCGCAGCGGCGTGTCGGACAGCGGCTCGCTGCTGTCCAGCCAGACCGGCGTGCCGTAGGGGATGCTGGCACGGTCCACCGCGATCGAGCGGCCCGGCGTCAGCGGCACGCCCTGCGCGCCGCGCGGCCCGACTTCGGGGTCGGGCAGCGCCTCCTCGCGGAAGAACACATAGCGCGGGTTCTGCCACAGCAGCTCGTTCAGGCGGGCCGGGTTGCGGCGCGCCCAGTCCTTGATCGCCGGCCAGGAGGCCTGCTCGGCACGCAGCTCGCCGCGCTCGATCAGCAGCTTGCCGAGCGACTGATAGGGCAGATCGTTGTGGCCGGCGAAGGCCAGCCGCGCCAGGCGCTGGCGGCCATCGCTCTCCTGCACCCGTACCCGGCCCGAGCCCTGGATCTGCAGCACCAGCGCATCAAGCGGGTCCTCGATATAGAGCAGCTCCTGCGCTCGCAGGCGCTCGCGCTGCTCGGTGGCGATCTGCTGGCGGCTGAAATAGGGGCGGCGCTGCTGCAGATCGGGCGGCGCCGCATGCAGCGGCACCCGGAAGCTGCCTTGCGGCCGGCGCGTGGCTTCGATCAGCGGCTCGTAGTAGCCGGTCGCCAGGCCCTGGGTCTGGCCGTCCAGGCTCTCGACCCGATAGGGCTGCAGATGCTTCATCAGCCACAGATGGGCCTCGACATCGTCGGCCGGCCGGTCGCGCGCGGCACGGGCACACAGGCCGGCCCAGCCGGGGG
>NZ_JAQOWX010000020.1:0-63989 GCF_028462495.1 Paucibacter sp. XJ19-41 | reverse complement strand
CTGCAATGGGGTCAGGTCTGGTGGTCGGCGCCCGACGGCCGGCCCATCGAGCCGCTGTGGCTGCGCCGCGCCGCCGCCTTCGTGAGCCAGGCCCGCATCGCCCACGCCCGGGCCCCGGGCTTCGAGGCCACCTGGTTTGCCGGCATCGATGTCAACACCTCCTTCGGCTACCCCTGGATCTCGACCGACAGCATTCTGCAAAGCCTGGGACTGAGCAGCATGCGCGAGCTGGCCGGCTTGCGCGCGCTGGCGGCGCAGCGCACCCGCGCGCGGCTGGCACGCCAACCGGCCGATTCGCACTGGGGCCCACCATATGCCAGCCAACTGGCCGGCCATCTGGTGGTCTCGCACACCGCACCGGTGCATGCCGGCGGCGAACTGGTCGGCGAGGTCTCGCTGGACTTCCGGCTCGACGCGCTGCAGGCCGGCGTGCGGCAATGGGCCCAGCCGCAGGAGCGCGCCTGGATCGTCGACAGGGCCGGCCATGTACTGGCCGATTCGCAGCAGCCCCTGCTCGGGCCTAGCGGCCCGGGCCAAGGCGACCAGCATGTCANCAGCCAACTGGCCGGCCATCTGGTGGTCTCGCACACCGCACCGGTGCATGCCGGCGGCGAACTGGTCGGCGAGGTCTCGCTGGACTTCCGGCTCGACGCGCTGCAGGCCGGCGTGCGGCAATGGGCCCAGCCGCAGGAGCGCGCCTGGATCGTCGACAGGGCCGGCCATGTACTGGCCGATTCGCAGCAGCCCCTGCTCGGGCCTAGCGGCCCGGGCCAAGGCGACCAGCATGTCAAGACCGCCTGGGCCGAGCGTGCGCCGGCCGGGCTGGGCGAGGCCCAGCTGCAGGCCGCGCTGGCGGCGGCCGGCGGTCGCGTGCGGGCCGGTGACTGGGTACTGGTGGCGGCCGGCCGGCCGGACTCGCCTTGGCTCTATGTTTCGGCCACCCCGGTGGCCGAGCTGCGCCAGCGCATCCTGCCCAGCCTGCTGCCCCATGCCGCGCTGGCCCTGGCCCTGCTGGCCAGCCTGCTGATCGGCCAGTGGCTGCTGGCGCGCCACTTTGTGCGCCGCCAACATGAGCTGATGCGCCGCGAGCGCGGCAGCGAGGCCCGCAAGTCCGCCATCCTCGATCATGCGCTGGAGGCCATGGTGTCGACCGACGAGCAGGGCCGCATCCTTGAGTTCAACCCGGCAGCCGAGGCCATGTTCGGCCGCAGCCTGGCCGAGGTGCGCGGCGCCGACGTGGCCGACATCATCATCCCCGAGCGCCATCGCGAGCGCCACCGCACCGGCATGGCACGGCTGCGCGCCGGCGGCAGCCCGGCCCTGCTGGGCCGGCGCCTGGACATGCAGGCGCTGCGCCGCGACGGCAGCGAGTTCGCGGTCGAGATGGTGCTGTGGCGCAGCGAGCTGGAGGGCCAGGAGCACTACACCGCCTCGCTGGTCGATGTGTCGGAGCGGCTGCAAGCGCGCCAGGAGATCGAGCGCCAGCGCGAGTCGCTGCGCCAGACCGAGAAGCTCGGCGCGATGGGCAGCCTACTGGCCGGCGTCGCCCACGAGCTAAACAACCCGCTGGCCATCGTGATGGGCCGCGCCAATCTGCTGGAAGACAAGCTGGCTGGCAGCCCGCTGCAGGACGATGCCCAGCGCATCCGCGAGGCCGCCGAGCGCTGCGGCCGCATCGTGCGCACCTTTCTGAACATGGCGCGTGCCAAGCCGGCGCGACGCGCGCCGGTGGCGCTCAACGACATCGTCCACGCGGCCGCCGACATGCTGGGCTACACGCTGCGCAGCCACGGCATCGCGCTCGAGCTGCGGCTCGACCCGCAGCTGCCCCAGTTGATGGGCGACGCTGACCAACTGGGGCAGGCGCTGCTGAACCTGCTGATCAATGCGCAACATGCGCTCGCCGGCCGGGACGAGGCGCGCCGCATCACGGTCAGCACCGGTGTCGAGGTGCGCCGCACGGGCCGCGAGCCGCGCATCTGGCTGCGCGTGCAGGACAACGGCCCGGGCGTGCCGCCGCAGGTGCGCGAGCGCCTGTTCCAGCCCTTCTTCACGACCAAGGCAGAGGGCCTGGGTACCGGCCTAGGGCTGTCGGTCTCGCGCTCGCTGCTGCGCGAGCATGGCGGCGACCTGCTGCTGGAGCCCAACGGCCAGCTGGGCGCCAGCTTCCGCCTGAGCCTGCCGATCAGCGGCGAGCCCGAGCCGGACGGCGAGGCGGCCGAGGCGCCGGCCGAGGCGGACAGCCAGGCCCTGCGCCTGCTGGTGGTAGACGACGAGCCCGAGCTGGCCGCGCTGATGCGCGAAACGCTGGAGGGCGCCGGCTACGAGGTCGCCACCGCCGAGGACGGCGCGGTCGCACTGGCCCTGCTGATGGAGGCGCGCTTCGACGCCATCGTCAGCGATCTGCGCATGCCCGAGGTCGACGGCGCCGAGCTGTGGCGCGCCGTCCAGGCCCTGCAGCCCGCGCTGGCGGCGCGCATGCTCTTCGTCACCGGCGACATCCTCTCGCCGGCCGCCGCCGAGTTCCTGAAGGAATGCGGCTGCCCCGCCCTGGAGAAGCCCTTCCAGCCCGATGACCTGCTGGCCGCCGTGCGCCGCCTGGAGCCGCTGCCATGAACCCACCCACCGGACTCTCCACCGATCTGCATGCCAGCAGCGCCGCCCGGCTGGTGCAACGCTACCACCGCCTGCTGTGGCTGGTCAGCCTGCCGCTGCTGCTGCTGGTGCTGCTGCTGGGCCTTGGCCAAGGCCTGGCCGCGCACCGCAATGCGGTCGGCGAACTGGAGCGTGGCGCGGCACGGCAGCGCGCGGCGCTGCAGGCGCTGGCGCGGGCCGCCGAGGAGCATGTGCAGGACCTGCGGCGCTTCGCCGAGCGTGAGCTGATCACACCGGCGCGCGCGCCCGACGCGCTGCTGGCCGAGGCGCTGCGCGCGCGCGACGGCGGCTACACCCTGGACGAGCTGCCGCAGTTGCTGCAGCCGGGCCTGGCCCAGCTGCTATGGCCAGGCGACGAGCGGCCCGAAGCGGCGACGCTGTGGCGGCTGCAGGCCTTTGCGACGCTGGCCGAGGCCGCCCACAACCGCTATGCCGATCTGGCCCGCTCCTACTGGCTGGCCTGGCCACAGCGCCATGCCCTGCTCTACCCCTGGCTGCCAAGCGGCAATGTGCTGCTGGGCCTGGGTCGGCCCGAGCTGGGCGGCGCGCTAGACGCCTGGTATGCGCAGGCCGAGTTCGGCGCCGCCACGCCGGAGCGCAACAACGCGCAGCGCAGCTTCTGGCTGAGCCGCGCGGCCGAGGGCCGGCTGGTGCATGGCGCGCCGGTCTATGCCGGCGAGGAATTCCGCGGCCTGGTGGCCACCGAGCTGCGCCTGAGCGATCTGAGCCGTGCCGCCAAGCTCACGGACGGCGGCTGGCGCTGGTGGCTGCTGGGCGAAGACGGCCGGCCGATTCTGCAAGACCGGCCCGGCGCGCTGCCCCATGGCCCCGAGGTACTGGAGCGGGCCCTGGGGCTGGAGGGCCGCGCACTGGCCGACCAGGGCCAGCGGCTGCTGGCGCTGCCGCTGCGCAGCGCGCCCTGGACCCTGGTGGCCACGCAGTCGGAGGCCGCTCTGCTGACCCGCATCGCGCCCGAGCTGCTGCCCTTCGGCCTGATCGCCTGCGGCCTGCTGGCCCTGATCCTGCTGGGCCAGTGGCTGCTTCGCCGGCGTGTGATCGAGCCGGCGCTGGCGGTGATGCGCTATCTGTTCGAGCGCTCGCGCGACGCGGCCACGCCCGAGCCGCAGCTGAACGCGCGCTGGCAGCCCTGGGTCGAGGTGGTCAGCGCCACCTTCGCCGCGCAGCAGGAGGCGCGCGAGCGCGAACGCCGCAGCGAGGCCTACAAGTCCGCCATCGTCGACCACGCGCTGGCCGCAATCATCAGCACCGACGAGAGCGGCCGGGTGGTCGAGTGGAACCCTGCGGCGGCTGCGATGTTCGGCCACCCGCGCAGCGCGGTGCTGGGCCGCGCGGTCGGCGAGCTGATCATTCCCGAACGGCTGCGCGCGGCGCACGAGGCCGGCATGGCCCGGGTACGCGACAGCGGCGCGATGCTGCTGGCCGGCAAGCGCCTGGAGATGAGCGGGCGGCGCGCCGACGGCAGCGAGTTCCCGATCGAGATGGTGCTGGCCCGCACCGATGTGGCCGGCAGCCACCACTACACCGCCTTCATCAACGATGTCAGCGAGCGCCAACAGGCCGCGCAGGAGATCGAGCGCCAACGCGAGGCCTTGCGCCAGAGCGAGAAGCTGACAGCGATGGGCAGCCTGCTGGCCGGCGTCGCCCATGAGCTGAACAACCCGCTGTCCATCGTGCTGGGTCGGGCCGCGCTGCTCGAAGGCAAGGCCGCCGGTGGTGCGCTGGGCGATGACGCGCGCCGCATCCGCGAGGCCGCCGAGCGCTGCGGCCGCATCGTGCGCACCTTTCTGAACATGGCGCGCGCCAAGCCCGAGACCCGTGCCGCCGTGCCGCTCAACGAACTGGTGCGCGCCGCCGTCGAGCTGCTCGGCTACAGCCTGCGCTCCGGCGGCATCACGCTGGAGCTGGCGCTTGCTGCCGACCTGCCCGAGCTGCCGGCCGATCCCGACCGGCTGGGCCAGCTGGTGATGAACCTGATCGTCAATGCCCAGCAGGCGCTGAGCAGCCAGGACGGCGAGCGCCGCATCCGCATCGCCAGCGGCCTCGATGCGGACGGTCAGCGGGTCTGGCTGCGCGTCGCCGACAACGGCCCCGGCATCGCGCCGGGCCTGCGCGAGCGCATCTTTACGCCCTTCTTCACGACCAAGGGCGCCGGCGAGCTGCAGGGCACCGGCCTCGGGCTGGCGGTGGCGCGCGGCGTCGCGCGCGAGCATGGCGGCGAGCTGCTGCTGGAGGACACGGCCGGCGGCGCCAGCTTTCTGCTGCGCCTGCCGCTGGCCGGCGGCACCCAGCCGGCCACCGCCGCACCGGCACCGATCGCCGACGCACCCCAGCAGCTGCGCATCCTGGTGGTGGACGACGAGACCGAGCTGGCCGCGCTGATGCGCGAGGCGCTGGAGGGCGCCGGCTACGAGGTGATGACGGCCGAGTCCGGCTTGGTGGCGCTGGAGCTGTTGGAGGAAGCGCGCTTCGAGGCCATCGTCAGCGATCTGCGCATGCCCGGCATGGACGGCGCGGCACTGTGGCGCGCGGTGCGCGAGCGCCAGCCACAGCTGGCCACCCGCATGCTCTTCGTCACCGGCGACACCCTGAGCCCCGGCGCGGCCGAGTTCCTGCGCGAGGCCGGCTGCGCGGTGCTGGAAAAACCGTTCGCGCCGGCCGAGATGGTGGCGCGGGTGGCCGCGCTGACCAGCGCCACGGCGCCACGGCGCCATAAGACGCTGGATTAAGGCGGCGCCAGCCCCAGGAACTCCGCCATGCGGGCCAGCTCGGCCTGCAGCGCCTGCGCGTGGCCGGCCTCGCGCGGCGGCCTACCGGCGACATAGGCGATCTGGGCCTGCAGCCGCCCGTCCACCGCCGCCAGATTGCCCCAGCCCAGCACCTGGCCGCGCCACAGCAGCGGCAGCGCGTAATAGCCGAGCTTGCGCTTGGGCGCCGGCGTGTAGGCCTCGAAACGGTAGGCCCAGCCCCAGAAGCGCTCGAAGCGCAACCGGTCCCAGACGATGGGGTCGAAGGGCGCCAGCAGGCGCAACTCCTCATCGAACTGCCAGCGCCGTGCGAGCGGATCCTCGCCCTCGGGCCAGAGCCAGACCAGCCCGTCCAGCTCGACGCTAGGTAGCCGCTCGCGTGCGTGCGGCAGGGCCTGTCTGATCTCTGCGTGCAGATGCGGGGCGCCGTAGCCCAGATGGCTGCACAGCTGGCCCAGGCTGCGCGAGGGCAGCGGCGCGTACTTGGCCAGCACCAACGCTATCAAAGCCTGGGCCTTCTCGGCCGGCTCGCGCGGATCCGGCGGATGCGCCACCGCAGCATAGACGCGCAGCCCCTGCTCGCGCCGCACCACCCGCAGCAGGCCGCGGTAATGCATGCCGTCCAGCAACTGCGTCACCGCGTTCGAACTGCCGCCCCAGGCGTTGCGGGTGCTGCCATGGTCGAACTCGGCCTGCACCTGGCGCGGGTGGGCCTCGCCACAGGCGCGCACAAAGTCCAGCACCGCAGCGGCGCGGCGTTCGGTCTCGCCATCCCAGCGGCGCTCGGCCTGGCGCGGATGCATCAGGCGCAGATGCTCGCGCGGCAGAAAGCCGTAGTTGACGAGGCAGTCCTCCTCAATCTGGAGCCGCGCATAGCGCCGCTCCAGATCGCCGACCCGGTAGTCGCGCACCCGCAAGCGCAGGGTCAGGTCTTGCGCACGGGCCGGCGCGCGGATCGGGTCCGCCTGCACAAAGCCCAGGCGCCGGATCGCCTGCGGCAGGCTGGTCGGCTTGAACAGGCTGCGCGCCACCGCGTAGCGGCGCAGATCGTCCAGCGTGATCGCTTTCTTGGCCATGGCGGGCAGCTCCAAAACTGTTTATTTGTCCAGTATTTTAATTTGCGTAGCATCCGGTCCATGACACTGGAAACCCTTGAACTGCAAACCCCCGCCGAACCGAGCGCCAGCCTGATCGTGCTGCACGGCCTGGGCGCCGATGGCAGCGACTTCGTGCCTGTCTGCGAGGCCCTGGACCTAGGCCCGCTGCTGGCGCAGGGTGGCGGCCTGCGCTGCGTGCTGCCGAACGCGCCGGTGATGCCGGTGACCATCAACGGCGGCTACCGCATGCCGGCCTGGTACGACATCCGCGGCACGGCGCTGGACCGCCAGGAGGACGAAGCCGGCCTGCGCGCCTCGCAGCAGGCCATAGCAGCCCTAATCGCGCGCGAGATCGAGCGCGGCATCCCGGCCTCGCGCATCGTGCTGATGGGTTTCTCGCAGGGCTGCGCGATGGCCTTGATGACGGGGCTGCGTCACCCGCAGCGCCTGGCCGGCATCATCGGCCTGTCCGGCTATCTGCCGCTGCTGCCCAGCACGGCGGCCGAGCGCCACCCGGCCAATGCCGACCTGCCGATCTTCCTGGCCCACGGCCTGCGGGACCCGGTCGTGCCGCTGGAGCGCGCCCACGCGGCCCGGGCCGAACTGGAGCGCCTGGGCTATGCGCCCGAGTGGCACGACTATCCGATGGAGCACTCGCTGTGCAACGAGGAGGTCTCGGACCTGAACGCCTGGCTGCTGCGGGTGCTAGCCCCGGCCTGAACGGCGCCCCGGCAGCTCGCCATAGCGCTGCCGGTAATAGGCCGCGAAGCGGCCCAGATGGGCAAAGCCGCAGCCCAATGCCACCTCGGTGACGCTGAGCTCCGGGTCGGCCAGCAGGCGTGAGCGCGCCGCCTCCAGACGCAGCTGGCGCAGCACCGCCATCGGCGCCATGCCCAGGGTGCGGTGGCACAGCAGGTTTAGCGAGCGCAGGCCCAGGCCGGCCGCAGCGGCCAGCGCGGCCAGGCTCAGCGGCTCGGCCAGATGGGCGCGCATATGGCGCTGCAGCGCGGCCAGGCGCGCGCCGTCGCTGTCGGCCTCGGCCGGCTCGATCCCGAGCAGGGCGGCCGGGCCGCGATGGGCCTGCACGAACAGGGCGAGCGTGCGCTCGTAGTGGTCCAACCAGCCGGCATCGGCCTGCTCGCCCATGTCCAGCGCGCCCAGCAGGCCCTGCAGCAGCAGGGTCCATTGGGCATTCAATGGCGCCGACCAACCCTGCAGCGGGGCCAGGTCTTGCGCACCGGCGTGGCTGCGCAGCAGCGCGCCGGGCAGTTTCAGGATCAGGCGCTCAGCCCCTGCCGAGCAGCGCAGCCGCACGCGCCGGCGCGGCGCCAGCACGGCGGCCTGGCCGGCGCGCAGCCCCAGCATCCGGCCGTCGACCTCGATCTCGGTATGGCCGCGCAGCACCAGATGCACCAAGGCGAAGTCGTCGAAGGGCACGGAGTCGATCTCGACGGCGGCGCCATAGCGCAGGCCATAGAGCTCCAACTGCGGCGACTGCAGCTTGAACAGGGCCGTGTCGGCCGCGCCGCCGCGCCAGCGCAGATCGTGGGCGCAGAGCTCGCGGGCCATCAGCGCATGGCTGGCCACCCGCGCCGGCGAGCGCAGCACGCAGCGCCGGTACAGCGGCGCCAGATCGAGGGCTGGGGTCGGGAGCATGCGCGTTTATAGGCCAGAGTGGCCGCTGCAAGAACTGGATTTGCCCTAGGGCAGGCGCTGCAAAAAGCGGCTAGCGGCCGCCCTGCTCGCTGCGCAGAATCGGCCGCCATCCCTCCCAACGCAGACACCCACACCATGCATGCACGCCTCGCCCTCATCGCCCTGCTGCTGGCCGCCGGCAATGCGCAGGCGCAGAACGTCACGATCTACGGCATTGCCGACCTGGCGGTCGAGCACCTGACCCGTGTCAACGCCGCCGGCGACTCGATCCAGCGCATGCCCAATCTGAGCGGCTCGGTGCCCTCGCGCCTGGGCCTGCGCGGCAGCGAAGACCTGGGCGGCGGCCTGCGGGCGATCTTCCAGCTCGAAAGCGGCATCGGCATGGACACCGGCGGCCTCGGCAACGGCGGCCGCTTCTGGGGCCGCATGGCTTTTGTCGGCCTCAGTGGCTCCTGGGGGACGCTGAGCCTGGGCCGCATGGCCAATATGACCTTCGCCGCCGCCGGGATCGAAACCCTGGGAGGCAATCTGTACTCGAACGCCTCGCTGGACCCCTATATCCCGAACGCACGCAGCGACAACAGCATCGGCTACCAGGGCCAGTTCGGCGCTTTCAGCCTCGGCGCCACCTACAGCCTGGGCCGCGACACGGTCAACGGCCTTGGCCCGGCGGCCACCAACTGCGCCGGCGAGGCGGCAGACAGCAAGGCCTGCCGGCAATGGACGCTGATGGGCCGCTACGACAGCAAGCAGTATGGTCTGGCCCTGGTGCACGACCGCATGCATGGCGGCCCTGGCGCCACGATGGGCCTGGGCAGCAGCGCCTACACCGACACGCGCAACACCATCAACGGCTATCTGATGCTGGGCCAGACCAAGCTGACGGCCGGTGCGCTGCTGCGCGAACGCCGCACGGGCACGAACTTCGAGTCGACCCTGCTGTTCGCCGGCGTCAGCCACCCGCTGAGCCCGCAGCTGACACTGGACGCCCAGCTGAGCCGGCTCGATGTAAAGAACAGCGCCGACGATGCCCAGCTGCTGGCCTCCCGACTGGTCTACACGCTGTCCAAGCGCAGCGCGGTCTACGCGATGGCCGGCCAGATGCGCAACCGCGGCCGCTCGGCGCGGTCACTGCGCGCCGGCGCCACCGTGGGCCTGGGCCTGACGCAGAGCGGCGTGGCGATGGGCATGCGTCAGGTGTTCTGACGCTTGCTCTCGGCCAACAGCGCTTCGCAGCGCTCCTCGTGCTGGCTGATCTCGGCCAAGGTGACCTCGATATCGTCGAGCTGCTGCTCCAGCTGGCGGCGGTGCTGGCGCAGCACTTCGAGAAAGGCGGTCAGCTGAGGCGCGGCGTCGGACTCGGAGTCATACATGTCCACCAGCTGCTTGACCTCCTGCAGGCTCAGGCCCAGGCGCTTGCCGCGCAGGGTCAGCTTCAGGCGGGTGCGGTCGCGGTGGGTGTAAACGCGGTTGCGACCGTCGCGGCTGGGTTCGAGCAGGCCCATGTCCTCGTAAAAGCGGATCGCGCGCGGCGTGATGTCGAACTCGGCGGCCAGCTCGGTGATGGTGAACAGGCGGCCGGAGCTCTCGGCGGAGGGGGTCGAGCGAGGGGCAAGGCTCATGGCTACACTGGCGCTGAAGGATGACGTTAACGTAAACGGAAGTCTAAGGCACGAGCACACCATGGCGAACCCACGCGAATCCGAACTTTCCTACCCCCTGGGCGACGCCCTGCCCGAGCCCGGCGCGGTGCTGGAGATCGCCCCCGGCGTGCGCTGGTTGCGCATGGGCCTGCCGTTCGCGCTGGACCACATCAATCTCTGGCTGCTGCGCGACGAGATCGATGGTCAGGCCGGCTGGAGCATCGTCGACTGCGGCATCAGCAGCGACGCTACCAAGGCGAACTGGGAACAGGTGTTTGCCAAGCATCTGGACGGCCTGCCGGTGCTGCGGGTGATCGTCACACACTTCCATCCCGACCATATGGGCCTGGCCTATTGGCTGACCGAGAAGTGGAACTGCCGCCTGTGGATCAGCGCCACCGACTTCCATCTGGCGCGCCTGGCCAGCGGCTCGACGGTGGGCATGGGCGGCGAGGCGGCCGCCGCCTTCTTCGCCAGCCACGGCCTGAGCGACCCGGAGGCCCTGGCCAAGATCCGCGGCCGCGCCAGCTACTACCCCAGCATGGTGCCGGCCGTGCCGAGCAGCTTCCGCCGCCTGATGGGCGGTGCCCGGCTGCGCATCGGCGGCCACGACTGGAGCTGCATCGCCGGCTTCGGCCATGCGCCCGAGCACATCAGCCTGCATTGCGAGACGCTGGGCTTGTTGATTTCCGGCGATATGGTGCTGCCGCGCATCTCGACCAATGTCTCGGTGGTCGATGTCGAGCCCGAGGCCGACCCGCTGAGCCTCTATCTGGCCTCGCTGCAGCATATGCTGGACCTGCCCACCGACACCCTGGTGCTGCCTTCGCATGGCAAACCCTTCCGCGGCCTGCATGCCCGCGTGGACCAGCTGCGCGAACACCATGACGAGCGCCTGGCAGAGGTGGCCGAGGCCTGTGCGGCCAAGCCCTGCCATGCGGCCGAGCTGCTCGATGTGCTGTTCAAGCGCAAGCTGGATCTGCACCAGACCACCTTCGCGATGGGCGAGTCGGTCGCGCATCTGAACGCGCTGTGGCTGGCCGGCCTGCTGCTGCGGCGACTCGATGATGATGGCGTGTACCGCTTCTCGGCGGCATGAGGCCTTGGGAGAGTCAGTGGCCGCCGCCGACCGCGTGAGCGGGCGGCGGCGGTCTGATCTTTGACGACGCATCCACTTTTCGGTGCAGCTGCCAGGGTCTACCCAGGAATCCTGGGGTCCGTGGTGCCACCGGGAGAACAGCAAAGACTGACGCCGGACTCAGATGCTTCGTGATGACAGCTTGTGGGACGCAGTGTGCTTGCCCGCCCGTCGCGCCACAAGCCCCCCTGAAGAGGGAGATGCCCGGCAAGGCGCTCAATCGCCCAGTTGGGGAACGGCCTCGTCACGCAGCCGCTCGCGGACCTGCTCATAGTCAGGCACGACCGAGCGCACCACCTCCCAGAAACGCGCGCTGTGGTTCATCTCGCGCAGATGGGCCAGTTCATGGGCGACCACATAGTCGATGATGGCAGGCGCGAAATGGATCAGCCGCCAGTTCAGGCGGATCGCGCCGCTGGCACTGGCGCTGCCCCAGCGGGTCTGGGCCGAGCTCAGGGACAGCCGGGTGTAGCGCACGCCCAGCGCGGCGGCGAAATGGGCGCAGCGTCGCTCGAACAAGGCCCGCGCCTGGCGCTGCAACCAGGCCTGGACCGCGTCGCGCATCTGCTCGGGCGTGACGTTGGACGGCAGGCCCAGATGCAAGACACGACCCTCGGCATCGTAGTGCGCCAGCCCGCCCAGCCGCAGCCGCAGCGGCGCGCCCAGATAGGGCAGGCTGGCGCCATCGGCCCAGACCACACGCGCCGCCTGCAGCCGCTGGGTGCGTTCGCGCTGCTCGACCAGCTTGCGCAGGATCCAGCCCTGCTTGTCGCGCAGCGCCTGCTCGATATCGGCCACGCTGACCCAGCGCGGCGCGCTGACCTTCAGCCCCTCGGCGCTGACGGTGAAGCCGATGCTTCGCCGGCGTGCGCGCCTGAGCTCGTAGCCGACGCTGTGGCCGTCCAGCAGCAGTGCCCGCTGCGAGCGCGCCTGGGGCAGCGTGGCGGCAGGCGCTGTGATGACGGGCGGCGGCGGCGACAGTGACGACTCGGCCTCGAACAGCGAGAGCTGATCCACATGGAGCAGGCTGGCCAGGCGCTTCAGCATCGACATCGCGCTCAGCCGCTCAAGCCAGCGCTCCAGGGCTGGTGTCGGGCGCCATCTGCTCGCCGCGCGCATCGGCCTTGGCGCGACGATCGCGCTGGATCAGGTATTCGGCGAATGCGCCCAGATTCGCATGCACCGTGGTGCCGGGCACCTGGGCCACCAGGGCCGCCAGCTGCGCCTCGTCGAGCGCACCGAGCCGGTCGCTGCGCAGCAGATGCGGAATGCATCCGGCGGCCTGCGCGGTCTGCAGATCGCGCAGCGAGGCACCCACCATATGGACCGTGGCCAGATCGACGCCGAAGCGCGCGCCGATCTGCTGGAGCAGGCCCGGCAGCGGCTTGCGGCAGCTGCAGCCTTCCTCGGGCGTGTGCGGGCAGAAGAAAGCCGCGTCGAGCCGCCCGCCCTTCTCGGCCAGCAGTTGGTTGAGCCGCATATGGATGGTGTTGAGCGAGGCCATGTCCAGCAGACCGCGGCCGATGCCGGGCTGGTTGGTGGCCATCACCGTGTGCCAGCCGGCGTGGTTGAGCCGGGCCACGGCCTCCAGCGCGCCGGGCAGGGGCTGCAGCTCGTCGACCGATTTCACATGGTCGTCGCGGTAATGGTTGATGGTCCCGTCACGGCCCAGGATGACGAGCTTCATGCTGTGGCTGTGGTCGGGTCGCATCGGCATACCTCGTTGGCTGGTGTCAGCTGGCCAGTCGGGACAGATCGGCGACGCGGTTCATCGCCTCGTGCAAGGTCTTCAGCAGGCCCAGCCGGTTGGCACGCAAGGCCGGGTCTTCGGCATTGACCATCACGCCGTCGAAGAAGGCGTCGACCGGGGCCTTCAGCGCTGCCAGTTCGCGCAGCGAGGCGGCGTACTCGCCCTGCTGGAACAGCGCATCGGCCTTGGGCGCGACGCCGTCCAGCGCGGCCGCCAGCTGCTGCTCGGCGGCCTCCTGCAACAGCGCCGCATCAATCCTGGCGTCGACCGCCGTCTCGCTCTTCTTCAGGATATTGCCGATGCGCTTGTTGGCGGCGGCCAGCGAGGCGGCCTCGGGCAGCGCCGCGAAGGCGCGGACGGCCGCCAGGCGCTGGCCCACATCGGCCAGGCGCTGCGGGCGCAGGGCCAGCACGGCGTCGACCTCCTGCGCGCTGTAGCCCTGCTCGCGCAGACTGCCGGCCAGGCGATCAAAGATGAAGTCGGACAGCAAAAGGGGCGTGTCAGGATTGATCGGAATAGGAACCGTGGTGCCGCCCTCTTGCCTTGTCCAGTAAACCGACACCGACCCTTCTGCAAAGCCGAGTTGGTCAGAGCCACCAACAGCCGTGCTCAACATAGCGCCCAAATCTAGCGGCAAATTGGCCTCGACCAGTATGCGAATTACGCCAAGCGCATGACGGCGCAGCGCAAACGGATCCTTGTCGCCGGTGGGCAGCTGGCCGATGCCGAACAGGCCGACCAGGGTCTCCAGCTTGTCAGCCAGGGCGACGATCAAGCCGACATCGTTGCGCGGCAAGGCATCGCCGGCAAAGCGCGGCTTGTAATGGTCCTCAATGGCCACGGCCACCGCTTCATTGAGGCCGTCATGGCGAGCGTAGTAGCCGCCCATGATGCCTTGCAGCTCGGGGAACTCGCCGACCATATCGGTCAGCAGGTCAGCCTTCGCCAGATGGGCGGCTTGATAAACCTCACCATCGTTGCGTCGACCCAATTGCTCGGAAATAGCTTGAGCAATCTTCTCAACGCGCTCACGCCGCTCGCCCTGCGTGCCCAGCTTGCCGTGATAGACCACCTTGGCAAGACCTGGCACCCGCTCGGCCAGGCTCTTCTTGCGGTCCTGGTCGAAGAAGAACTTGGCATCGGCCAGGCGCGGGCGCACGACCCGCTCATTGCCCTGGACCACCGCGCTGGCGTCGGCCGGGCTGATGGCGCTGACGACGAGGAAGTGGTTCGTCAGCTTGCCGGCGGCGTCGAGCAGCGGGAAGTACTTCTGATTGGCCTTCATGGTCAGGATCAGGCATTCCTGAGGCACGGCCAGGAACTCGGGCTCGAACTGGCAGGCCAGCACATGGGGCCGCTCGACCAGGGCCGTGACCTCGTCCAGCAGGTCCTCGTCGTCGATCGGCGTCAGGCCACCGGCGGCGGCCTGCAGCTGGCGCACGATCTCGGCGCGGCGCTCGGCAAAGCCGGCGATCACGGCGCCTTGCTCGCGCATCTGCGCGGCATAGCTGTCGGCGCTTTCAATCGTCAACTCGGGCGCGCTGGCCTCGAAACGATGGCCGCGTGTCGTGCGGCCCGATTGCAGGCCGAGGGCAGAGACAGCCACCAGATCGGCGCCATGCAGGGCGACGATGCCATGGGCCGGGCGCACGAACTTCACATCGGTCCAGCCATCTTTCAGCTGGTAGGTCATGACCTTGGGGATGGGCAGCTTGGCCAGGCTTTCGTCCAGGGCTTTCTGCAGGCCCTCGGCCAGGGTGGCACCGGGTACGAGCTGGTCCAGGAACAGGGCTTCGGTCTTGCCCTTCCCTGACTCATCAGGCAAGCGCTTGAGCAGGGGCAGCACCGAGGCATCGGCGCCGACGCCGGCCAGCTTCTTCAACAGGGCCGGCGTGGCCTGACCCTCGGCCGTCAGCGCCACCGCCACCGGCATCAGCTTCTGCTGCACGGCGCGGTCGGCGGCCTTGGGCGCCACATCCGTCAGGTGCAGGCCGAGGCGGCGCGGCGTGGCGATGGCGGTCGCTTGCGCGCCCTCGCCCACCAGACCCTGGGCCTTGAGGCTGTCCACCAGCACAGCGGCGAAGGCCTCGCCCAGCTTCTTGAGCGCCTTGGGCGGCAGCTCTTCGACAAACAGTTCGATCAGCAGGTTCTTCACAGCAGTCGTCATGGCTCAGGCCGCCTTCTTCTTTTCAATCTGGGCGATGACTTGATCGGCCCATTCCTTCGGTGCCATCGGGAAGCCCAGACGTGCGCGGCTCTCCAGATAGCTCTGCGCCACGGCGCGGGCCAGATTGCGGATGCGGCCGATATAGGCGGCGCGCTCGGTGACGCTGATGGCGCCGCGCGCGTCCAGCAGATTGAAGCTGTGGCCGGCCTTGAGCAGCTGCTCATAGGCGGGCAGCGCCAGCTGCTGCTCCATCAGGTGCTTGGACTGCTTCTCATGCGCGGCGAAGGCGGTCAGCAGGAACTCGACGTCACTGTGCTCGAAGTTGTAGGTCGATTGCTCGACCTCGTTCTGGTGGAAGACATCGCCGTACTTGATGTCCGGCGCACCGTCCTGGCCTTCGACATAGACCAGGTCATAGACCGACTCCACGCCCTGCAGATACATGGCCAGGCGCTCCAGGCCGTAGGTGATCTCGCCGGTGATGGGCTTGCAGTCGATGCCGCCGACCTGCTGGAAATAGGTGAACTGGGTCACCTCCATGCCGTTGAGCCAGACCTCCCAGCCCAGGCCCCAGCAGCCCAGCGTCGGGTTTTCCCAATCGTCCTCGACGAAGCGCACATCGTTCTTCTTCAGATCGAAGCCCAGCGCCTCCAGCGAGCCCAGATAGAGCTCCAGGATATTGGCCGGCGCGGGCTTGAGCACGACCTGGTACTGGTAGTAGTGCTGCAGCCGGTTCGGGTTCTCGCCATAGCGGCCGTCCTTGGGGCGGCGGCTGGGCTGCACATAGGCGGCCTTCCAGGGCTCGGGACCCAGGGCGCGCAAAAAGGTGGCGGTGTGGCTGGTGCCAGCCCCCACCTCCATGTCATAGGGTTGCAGCAGGGCGCAGCCCTGCTTGGACCAGTAGTCTTGCAGGGTCAGGATGATTTGCTGGAAGCTCAGCATGGAGATGTCGGTGTCTGAAGTGATGGAGGGGCAAACAAGCGATCGCCCCGGATTCTACGAGGCGCGGCGGCGCAGCCAGGCCAGCCCCAGGCCGGCCAAGGCCACCACCAGCAAGGGCCAGAGCCCGCAAGCAGCCAGCCAGCGCGCATAAGGCGTGCTGCCGCTGCGGCCCTCGACCGAAGCCTCCAGCACCACGCTGCGCGCCGGCGGCGCGGCAGCGATGATGCGACCGCGATGGTCCAGCACGGCGGTGGCGCCGGTATTGGTCGAGCGGATGAAGGGGCGCTGGAACTCCAGCGCGCGCATCTGCGAGAACTGCAGATGCTGGTCCTGCACCATCAAGGTGCCGAACCAGGCCAGATTGCTGACATTGACCAGCACGGTGGCCGCCTCGGGGCCGACAACGCTGCCGACAAAGTCTTCGCCGAACAGGTCTTCGTAGCAAATCAGCGGCCGCAGGCGCTGGCCGGCCACCGCGAAGGACCGCTGGTGCTGGCCGCGCGCCTGGTCGTCCATCGGAATGCCCATCGCGCGCACAAACCAGTGGAAGCCCGGCGGGATGAACTCGCCGAAGGGCAGCAGATGGCGCTTGCCATAGCTGTAGTTCGCATGCACGCCGATCGCGATCAGCGAGTTGACATAGCCCTCCTGCTCATTGCCCAGGAAGGTGCCCAGCAGCAGCGGCCGGCGCATCGCGCTGCGCTGCAGGCGCTGCAGATAGTCGGGGTCCAGATAGGCCAGCGGCAGCGGCGCGACCGACTCCGGCGTCACGACGATCTGGCCTTGCGAGGCTTCGATCTGCTGCGCCAGGCGGTCCAGGTTGGCCTCCATCAGCGCGCGGTCGAACTTCTGATCCTGCGGCACATTGGGCTGCAGCAGCGAGACGCGCAGGCGGCCGGTGCTCTGGGTGAAGTCATGCGGCAAGACCTGACCCAGGGCCAGCAGACCCAGCACCACGGCGGCCGGCTGCCAGCTGTGCCGGCCCAGCGCGGCAAACGCGGCCGCACCGCCGGCCGCCAGCAGCGTGATGCCGTAGACGCCGATCCACGGCGCCCAGTCGGCCAGCAGGCCGACGCTGTGCGCATAGCCGCTGGCGATCCAGGGGAAGCCGGTGAACAGCGTGGCCCGGCCCAGCTCGGCCAGCAGCCAGCACAGCGCCCAGGTCAGCGCATGCCAGCCGGGGCTGCCACCCTTGCGCAGCCAGGCCGCCAGCGCCAGCGCGCCGGCGTAGTAGAGGCTCAGGAAGGCCGACAGCAGCAGCACCGCCAGCGCCGCCAGCAGCCAGGGGATATGGCCGAACTGGTGCATGCTGATGTGCAGCCACCACAGGCCGGAGGCCAGCCAGCTTATGCCGAAGGCCGCCCCCAGCGCCGCCGCGCGGCGCGGGCTGGCGCTCCAGGACAGATGGGCCAGCCAGGCCAGCGCCAGGATCTGCAGCCACCAGGCTTCCAGCGGGGCGAACGAGGCGGTGTGCAGCACACCGGCCGCCGCAGCGGCCAGCATCGCGTAGCGGCCCCGCATCAGCCGTCCAGGCTCTCGACGGGCGCGCGCGTGACCTTGAACCAGCGCACCGAGCCGCCGCGCGTCAGCATCACGGCAAAGCGCAGACCGCCGATATCGACCGCCTCGCCGCGCCGCGGCACGCGGCCGTGCTCATGGGCGACCAGGCCGCCGATGGTGTCGAACTCGGCCTCGGGCAGGGTCACGGTGAAGGCCTCGTTGACGGCCGCGATCTCGGCGTCGCCGGCGACGCGCTGGCTGCCGTCGGCCAGGGTGTAGATGCTGGACTCGCCGTCCTTGTCGTCGAATTCGTCCTCGATCTCGCCGACGATCTCCTCCAGCACATCCTCGATCGTGATCAGGCCGGCGGTGTTGCCGAACTCGTCGATCACGATGGCCAGATGGTTGCGGTTGGAGCGGAAGTCGCGCAGCAGCTCGTTGAGGCCCTTGCTCTCGGGCACGAACACGGTCGGCCGCAGCAGCGCGCGCAGATTCAGTTCGGGCGAGCGCTGCATCTTCAGCAGGTCCTTGGCCAGCAGGATGCCGATGATGTTGTCGCGCTGGCCCTCGAAGACCGGGAAGCGCGAATGCCCGCCGCGTATCACCAGGCCCAGCAGTTCATCATAGGGCGCCTCGATGTCCAGCAGGTCCATGCGCGGCGCGGCCACCATCACATCACCGGCGCTGAGCTCGGCCATGCGCAGCACGCCTTCCAGCATCTGGCGCGATTCGGGCTCGATCAGCTCGCGCTGCTCGGCATCGGCCAGCGTCTCTATCAGTTCGCTCTTGGAGTCGGGCCCGGGGTGGAGGAACTCCAGCAGGCGTATCAGCAGGCCACGCGGCTCGGCTGCGGCAGTGGATTTGTGGCCCCCTCGATGAGAGGGCCGACTAGGCTGAGGCTCGGACACAGGTGCGTCGGGCAGTTGCAAGGCCCACAGAATAACCCATTGACATTGCACCCCTCTTGCACCACAGTCAGCCGCCCCCATATCCGGGGCTGCTTCCTCACTGCCCTCAGCGCGCCATCACCATGTCCCAAGGTCTCATCCCCGCCACCATACTGACCGGTTTTCTGGGCTCTGGAAAAACCACCCTGCTCAAGCGCATCCTGTCCGAGGCGCATGGCCAGAAGATCGCCGTGATCGAGAACGAGTTCGGCGAGGAGAACATCGACACCGACATCCTGGTGGCCGAGACGACCGAGCAGATCATCCAGATGAGCAATGGCTGCGTCTGCTGCACGATC
The DNA here is from genome assembly GCF_028462495.1 of Paucibacter sp. XJ19-41. NCBI lineage: Bacteria > Pseudomonadati > Pseudomonadota > Betaproteobacteria > Burkholderiales > Sphaerotilaceae > Roseateles > Paucibacter sp. XJ19-41. The sequence goes on along the minus strand of NZ_JAQOWX010000020.1, from coordinate 45,430 downwards.
CGCGAGGATCTGCGCACCACGCTGAGCGATCTGGCCGAGAAGCGCCGCAAGGGCGAGCTGGATTTCGAGCGCGTGGTCATCGAGACCACCGGCCTGGCCGACCCGGGCCCGGTGGCGCAGACCTTCTTCATGGATGACGAGATCGCCGAGAGCTATCTGCTCGACTCGATCCTGACCCTGGTCGACGCCAAGCATGCCGAGGAGCAGCTGAACAGCCGCCAGGAGGCACGCCGCCAGATCGGCTTCGCCGACCAGATCTTCATCAGCAAGTCCGACCTGGTCGAGCCGGCCGCGGTCGAGGCGTTGACGCACCGCATCAAGCATATGAACCCGCGCGCGCCGGTGCAGACCGCCCATTTCGGCGAGGTGGCGCTGGCCCAGGTCTTTGATCTGCGTGGCTTCAACCTGAATGCCAAGCTGGAGATCGACCCCGGGTTCCTGACGGTCGACGAGCACGACCACGATCACCACCATCATGACCACGCGCATGACGAGCATTGCGATCACCCGCACCACCATGCGCATGACGACGATGTGAAGTCTTTTGTGTTCCGCTCCGACAAGCCCTTCAACCCCGCCAAGCTGGAAGATTTCCTGGGCGCCATCGTGCAGGTCTACGGCCCCAAGATGCTGCGCTACAAGGGCGTGCTGAATATGAAAGGCACCGACAAGAAGGTGATCTTCCAGGGCGTGCACCAGCTGATGGGCTCGGACCTAGGCCCGAAATGGCTGCCGGGCGAGAAAAAGACGAGCAAAATGGTTTTCATCGGCATCGACCTGCCCAAGGACATCCTGATGCAAGGGCTGGAAGGTTGCCTGGCCTGAGCTCCCGAGGAGGTGTCAGCATGCTGGGGATTCATCGTGGCTACAATGCGCCCCGCCCGACCCCGGCGACATCGCCCCAGGAAAGCTGGTCAGCTTTGCCATCTAGCCCTTCAGAGCAGGTATAAAGCCCAGCAGTGAGGAGATTCAACGTGAGCAAGACCCCGGCCCCGAAACCCACCCCGACCCCTGCCCCGGCAGACGACGGGCGGCCGACCGTCAAGGCTGGCAAAAGCAGCCACAGCGGCAGCAGCGCGAAGGCCAAGGCCGCCGCACTGGATTCCTCCTCCTCCGCCTCGGTAGCCACACTCGAGGCGGCAGCACCACCCCTCGGCAGCAGCCGGTTTGCAGATCGTTTTGCGCCCCCGAAGCCGCCGACGCGACAAATGAGTACGCCCGTGATTGAAAGTCCCAAGAGCGCCGCCAAGGCCGACCCCAAACTCGTCAACGCCTGGAAGACCAAGGCCGGTCATGAACTGACCGACGCCGAGGTCATGGCCATGCCCGAAGCCGAGTACATGAACGACAAGCAGATCGAGTTCTTCCGCGCCAAGCTGACGGCGCTGAAGGACGGCGTGCTGTCGAACGCCGGCGAGACCACCGAGCATCTGCGCGAAGACACCTCCATCGTCCCCGATCCGGCCGACCGCGCCACCATCGAGGAAGAGCACGCGCTGGAGTTGCGCACCCGCGACCGCGAGCGCAAGCTGCTGAAGAAGATCATGCAATCGCTGGCACGCCTGGATACCGGCGAGTACGGCTATTGCGACGAGACCGGTGAGCCCATCGGCCTGGGCCGGCTGATCGCCCGCCCGACCGCCAATCTGTCCCTGGAAGCCCAGCAGCGGCGTGAGCTGAAGCAGAAGATGTTCGGGGACTGAGCCCGTCCTGTCCTCTCACCACCCAGCCAAGGTCCGGCGCGCATGACAGAACCGAAAGACGGCGAGAGTTTCTTCCGCAAGGTCGCGCGCTTTGTGGCCAACCCGACGACCGACTGGGCGGAGATCAACTCGCGCCAGGACGACCCGGAGGGCGATCTCGCCAAGGCCGAGTTGCGCGCGATGGTGGAGCGCAAGCGCCGCAATGATTTCGTGCGCAAGCGCGAGCTCGACATGCTGCGCCGCGTGCGCCGCGAAGGGCTCAGCCCCGAGCAGCTCGCCGCCCTGGGCAGCAGCAGCTCGCGCATCGACGAGATCGAGCGCAGCAGCGACCTGAACTCCAAGATCGACCTGGGCGTCAAGGCCAAGATCGACGAGATCGAGCAGCAGATGGTCGGCGAGAGCTTCGCGCCGACCCAGATCGCCGGCAACCATCCGCCGGGCTTTTTCGAGACCAGCACCCGGCCGGTGCATTTCTCCGCCACCACGACCACCGCGCCGCCGCCGGCGCGCGTCAGCCAGTTCGCGACGCCCGAGGAGGTCGAGCGACTCGAATCGGTGCCGCCGCCGGCCGCTGCCGTGATGGGCGCGGGCCTGCCGCCGCTGTCCGATGCCAAGCCCAGCGTGCTGCCCTCGCTGCAGCCGCTGAGCTTCAGCAATGACAGCCGCTCCTTCGCGCTGCCGCCCAGCGCGGCGCCAGCGCCGCTGAGTTTCCGCGCGGTCGAGCCGGTAGCCGTGGCGGTCAACGAGATGGTGCACGACCCCGAGCTCGACGAGATGGTGATCGCCTTCGCGAACGCCGACTACGCGAGCTGCGAGCAGGGCCTGACGGCCCTGATCAAGCCCGGTGGGTCGCGCCATCAGCATGCCGAAACCTGGCTGGTCGCCTTCGATCTCTACCGGGCCACCGCCCAGCAGGCCAAGTTCGAGTCGCTGGCGCTGGACTATGTGCATCTGTTCGGCCTGTCGCCGCCGCAGTGGTTCTCGCTGCCCAAGCTGGTGGCCGAAGGGCTCAGCAAGGAACGTGCGCCCATGGGCTCGGCGGGCGGCGTCTGCTGGGCCGCCCCCGAGTATCTGGATGCCGAGTCGGTGGCTCAGCTGCAAAAGCGCTGCGAAAACCTGCCCATGCCCTGGGTGCTGGACTGGGCCGCGCTGCGTCGCCTCGACACCGAGGGCTGCGCCAGGCTGCGCGAGCTGTTCAGGCGCTGGGCCGGCCAGCAGGTCGATATGCGCTGGCTGGCCGGCGATCAATTCCTGCAACAGCTGCGCGAGCTGGCGCCGGTCGGCGCCCGCGATGTCGACCCGGCCATCTGGATGCTGCGCCTGGAAACCTTGCGCCTGGTCAACCGGCCCGACCAGTTCGACGAGGCCGCGATCGACTACTGCGTGACCTACGAAGTCTCGCCGCCATCCTGGGAGCGTGCGGTCTGCCGCGTGCGGGTCAGCGGACTGACCCTGTCCACCAGCAGCCCGCCCAGCAGCAATGCCCATCCCGATTCGGTCGCGGTGACCACCAGCTTCCTCGAATCGACCATCACCGAACAGGCCCGCATGCCCTCGGCCGTGCAGCTGGAGCTGTCCGGCCAGCTCAGCGGCGACATCAGCGAGACCCTGCAGCTGATGACGGCCGAGCTGGGCGCGGCCACGCTGGTGACCATCGCCTGCCCCAAGCTGATCAGGCTGGACTTCATGGCGGCCGGCGATCTGCTGAACTGGGTGCTGAGCCGGCGCAGCGAGAACCGCGCGGTGGTGTTCAGCGAGGCGCACCGCCTGGTCGCGCTGTTCTTCGGCGCGATGGGGATCAACGAGCACGCCAAGGTCAAGGTCCGCCAGGCCTGATCTCGCCCTTTGCCCGGGCCTGGTGTTGAACCCGGCCCCGGCGCCCCTATCTGGAGTCCTTATGGACCAACAACAACATCCCGTTTATCACGGCACGACCATCGTCAGCGTGCGCCGCGGCAATCAGGTCGCCATCGGCGGCGACGGCCAGGTGACCCTGGGCCATATCATCGTCAAGGCCAGCGCCCGCAAGGTGCGCAAGTTGCACCACGACAAGGTGCTGGCCGGTTTTGCCGGCGCCACCGCCGACGCTTTCACGCTGTTCGAGCGCTTCGAGGCCAAGCTGGAGAAACACCAGGGTCATCTGGTGCGCGCCGCCGTCGAGCTGACGCGCGACTGGCGCACCGACCGCGTGCTGCGCCGGCTGGAGGCCATGCTGGCCGTGGCCGACCGCACGGCCTCGCTGATCATCACCGGCAACGGCGATGTGCTGGAACCCGAGCAGGGCATCGTCGCGATCGGCTCGGGCGGCGCCTATGCCCAGGCCGCCGCCAAGGCCTTGCTGAACCACAGCGAGCTGAGCGCCGCCGACATCGTCAAGCAGTCGCTGGTGATCGCCGGCGAGATCTGCATCTACACCAATCTGAATCACACGATAGAGATCCTGGAATGAGCAGCATGACCCCCCAGGAGATCGTCTCCGAACTGGACCGCCACATCGTCGGCCAGAACGCCGCCAAGCGCGCCGTCGCGATCGCGATGCGCAACCGCTGGCGCCGCCAGCAGGTCGACGAGAAGCTGCGTGGCGAGATCACGCCCAAGAACATCCTGATGATCGGCCCCACCGGCGTCGGCAAGACCGAGATCGCGCGCCGCCTGGCCAAGCTGGCCGATGCACCCTTCATCAAGGTCGAGGCCACCAAGTTCACCGAGGTTGGTTATGTCGGCAAGGATGTGGACTCCATCATCCGCGACCTGGTGGACATGGCGATCAAGCAGGAGCGCGAGCTGCAGATGCGGCGCCAGCGCACCCGCGCCGAGGACGCCGCCGAGGACCGCGTGCTGGACATCCTGGTGCCCGGCAGCGAGCCGGACAACAGCACCCGCCAGGTGATGCGCAAGCGCCTGCGCGAAGGGCTGATGGACGACAAGGACATCGAGGTCGACCTGCTCGACGCCAAGCCGACGATGGAGATCCTCGGGCCTATGGGCGGCCAGGGCATGGAAGAGATGGCCGAGCAGCTCAAGGGCATGTTCTCGCAGCTGGGGGCCGGCAAGCGCAAGACTCGCAAGCTCAAGATCGCCGAGGCGATCAAGCTGCTGGTCGAGGAAGAGGCCGCCAAGCTGCTCAATGAGGACGAGATCAAGGCCGCCGCCCTCAGCAAGGCGCAGGAGAACGGCATCGTCTTCATCGACGAGATCGACAAGGTGGCCAGCCGCGCCGAGCATGGCGGCGCCGATGTCTCGCGCCAGGGCGTGCAGCGCGACCTGCTGCCCCTGGTCGAGGGCACGACGGTCAACACCAAGTACGGCATGGTCAAGACCGACCACATCCTCTTCATCGCCTCCGGCGCCTTCCACCTGAGCAAGCCCAGCGACCTGATCCCCGAGCTGCAGGGCCGCTTCCCGATCCGCGTTGAGCTTGGGTCGCTGTCGGTGGAGGACTTCGAGGCCATCCTGAAAAGCACCCATGCCAGCCTGGTCAAGCAGTACCAGGCGCTGCTGGCCACCGAAGGGCTGACGCTGGAGCTCAGCGACGACGGCATTCGCCGCCTCGCCCAGATCGCCTACGAGGTCAACGAACGCACCGAAAACATCGGCGCGCGCCGCCTGGCCACCGTGATGGAGCGCCTGCTCGACGAGATCAGCTTCGATGCCCACAAGCTCGCCGGCCAGACCGTCACGTTGGACGGCGCGGCGGTGGACGCCAAGCTGGGCGAGCTGGCGCGTAACGAGGACCTGAGCCGCTTCATTCTCTAAAGCGCCAGCCTATGCGCCTGCAGCGTCAGGATCCCGTCGAAGATCAGGCTTTCGATCAGCTCATGCGCGATGTCCAGCGCCGGTGAGACCTTCCAGCCGGCGCCGCCGGTCATCAGGGTCAGCGGGTCGTGGCCGGCACGTTGCTTCAGGTGGCGGTGCATGCGTTCGATGGCGCCGGTGATGGCGTAGTTGCCGCCGCTGGTCAGCGCGTCCGAGGTATTGGTCGGGAACTCGCGCACCTCGCCGGTCGGCACGCGCAGGCCGGCCGTGCCACCCTCCAGCGCGCGCAGCATGATGCCGTGGCCGGGCAGGATCAGGCCGCCGAGGAAGTGGCCCTCGGCGTCGATCGCATCCACCGTGACGGCCGTGCCCACCATCACCACCAGCGCGGCCCGGGCCGGGCCGCGCGCCAGCACATGGTGGCGGCCGCCGATCAGCGCGACGAAACGGTCGGTGCCGAGGCGGCCGGGGTGGTCATAGCCGTTCGTGATACCGCCCGCATGGGCCGATGACACGACCCAGCGCGGCTCGATATCCCACAGCTCCAGCTGCTCCTCGACCCGGCGGCGCACCGCGTCGCCGGCCACATTGCAGCCCAGCACGCTGTGCGGCTGCGGCAGCTCGCGCCATTCGGCCTCGGCCAGCCGGTCGATATTCTCCAGGAACACCGCGCCATGGGCCAGCAGCACCGCGCCGGGCTGGGGCGAGGCGTAGAGCGCCCACTTGAGACGGGTGTTGCCGATGTCGATGGCCAGAAAGCTCATGGCGGAATGGGAGGGGTTGGTCCGGTGCAGGCGCCAGCCTAACAGAGCGCATAGTGCTCAAGATCTGAACAGGGGCGCCGATAAGCACCGATAGGGCATGGCCTTGCCGTGGCCCCGGACAACAACAAGGAGACTGTGCCGCATGAAGTCCCTCTCGATCGCTACCAAGCTGTGGCTGCCCGTCATCGCGCTGGCGGCCACGGTGCTGCTGATGACGGTGGCCTCGGCCACCCGCACCGCCAAGCTGCAGGCCCAGGCCCAGCAGACCCAGCAGGCCCAGCAACGCAAGTTCGAGCTGGCGCTGCGCTGGCGCGGGCTGACCGAGGCCAATGCCGCCCGCGCTGCGGCGGGGCTGCTGAGCAGCGACGGCGCCGTGGCCACCACCTTCAAGCCCCAGATCGATGCCACCACGGCCACGATCTCCGAGATGCAGAAGGAGCTGGAGGCCCTGGCCACCTCGGATGAGGAGAAAGCCGCGATGGCCCGCATCGCCGACACCCGCAAGGCCTATATCGCGAGCCGCAACGAGGCCGGCAAGCTCAAGACCGAGGGCCAGGCCGAGGCCTCGGTGGCGGCGCTGCAGGGCAAGATGCTGCCGGCCATCGCGACCTATCTGGACGCCCAGGCCGACTTCGTCAAGCTGCAGCAGCAGCGCTCCGACGCGCTGCGCGAGCAGGCCGGCGCCGAGCGCATGCGCACGGTCTGGATCGTCGCGCTGGTGATGGGCCTGATCGTGCTGGGCCTGGCGATCGCGACCTTCTATCTGGTGCGCTCGATCTCGACGCCGCTGCGCGAGCTGGTCGGCCAGGCCGAGCGAATCGGCCAGGGGGACCTGAGCCAGCGCATCGCCGCGCAGCCGCGGGCCGACGAGATCGGCGATCTGCAGCGCGCGCTGGGTGCGATGCGCGAGGCGCTGAACCGCGTCGTCGGCGAGGTGCGCCACAGCGCTGACAGCATCCAGACCGCCAGCCGCGAGATCGCCACCGGCAACACCGACCTGAGCCAGCGCACCGAGCAGACCGCGTCGAATCTGCAGCAGGCCGCCAGCTCGATGAGCCAGCTGACCGGCACCGTGCGCCAGAGCGCCGACGCCGCCAGCACCGCCAACCAGCTGGCCCACAGCGCCGCCCAGGTGGCGCAGCGCGGCGGCACCGTGGTCGGCCAGGTGGTGGCCACGATGGACGAGATCAATAGCAGCTCGAAGAAGATTGCCGACATCATCGGCGTGATCGACGGCATCGCGTTTCAGACCAATATCCTCGCCCTGAATGCGGCCGTCGAAGCGGCCCGGGCCGGCGAGCAGGGCCGCGGTTTCGCGGTGGTGGCCAGCGAGGTGCGTTCGCTCGCGCAGCGCAGCGCCGAGGCCGCACGCGAGATCAAAGGCCTGATCGGCAGCAGTGTCGACAAGGTCGAGACCGGCGCCCGCCTGGTGCAGGACGCCGGCAGCACGATGGACGAGATCGTCGCCAGTGTGAAGCGCGTCACCGACATCATTGCCGAGATCAGCGCCAGCACCGTCGAGCAGAGCCAGGGCCTTGGCACGGTCAATGCTTCGGTGGGTCAGCTCGATCAGATGACGCAGCAGACCGCCGCGCTGGTGGAAGAACGCGCGGCGGCGGCCGAGTCGCTGAGCGAGCAGGCGCTGAAGCTGGCCGAGCTGGTCAGCAGTTTCAAGCTCTGAACTTTTCCCGCTTTCAAAGGTCCCCTCGATGTTGCGCAATTTCAAGATCCGCCCCCGCCTGCTGCTGGGTTTCGGCCTGCTGGTGCTGATGACCGCCCTGCTGGTGGCCATCGGCGGCTTCGGCATGCATGTGGCCCAGCAAGGCCTGGCCGGCATCACCCAGCAGCTGATCCCGGTCAACAACGCCACCGTGGCGGCGCGCAGCAAGCTGCTGGAAAGCCAGGCCGCCACCGCGACCATGGTGGCCTCGATCTTCCAGGACACCGAGACCAAGGCCGCGAAGGCTGCCTGGGACAAGGCCCAGCAGGGGCTGGATCAGGCGATGGCGGACTTTGGCAAGCTCGCCGCCACGCAGCAGTCGCAGGACAATCTGCAGCGCTTTCGTGGCCATATCGACATCTATCGCAAGGCGGTCGCGCCGGTGGCCGCTCAGCTGCTGGCCAGCGGCTATGCCGACGCCCAGGAAGCCCAGGCGGCGATGAAGGCTGCCGATGCCGGCTATCAGCCGGCCGCCGCGATGCTGGCCGATATCGAGGCCACTTTGAACAAGACCGCCGAGGCGGTGTTCAGCAAGGTCGACGGCATGGTGCAGAGCATCTTTGTCGGCTTTCTGCTGGCCTTTGCGGTCTTTGTCGCAGTGGCCCTGCTGCTGGCCTGGCGCATCGCGCTGTCCATCGTCGCGCCGCTGACCGAGGCGCAGCAGGTGGCCAGCCGCATCGCCGCCGGCGACCTCGGGCGCGCACCGGCCGCCCAGGGCCGCGATGAAGCCAGCGCGATGATGACGGCCCTGGGCCAGATGCAGCAGTCGCTGGCCGATATCGTCGGCCAGGTGCGCCAGGCCTCGGAGAGCATCCAGGTGGCCAGCAGCGAGGTGGCCAGCGGCAATCTGGACCTGTCGACCCGCACCGAGCACACCGCCTCGAATCTGCAGCAAAGCGCCAGCGCGATGAGCGAGCTCAGCGGCACCATCGGCCACAGCGCCAGCGCCGCCGCCACCGCCAAGCAACTGGCCGGCAGCGCCGCCGAGGTCGCGCAGCGCGGCGGCGCCGTGGTCGGCCAGGTGGTCGCAACGATGGACGACATCAACAGCAGCTCGAAGAAGATATCCGACATCATCGGCGTGATCGACGGCATCGCCTTCCAGACCAATATCCTCGCTTTGAATGCGGCGGTCGAAGCGGCCCGCGCTGGCGAACAGGGCCGCGGTTTCGCGGTGGTGGCCGCCGAGGTGCGCAGCCTGGCCCAGCGCAGCGCCCAGGCCGCACGCGAGATCAAGGGCCTGATCGGGGCCAGCGTCGACAAGGTCGAGACCGGCGCCCGGCTGGTGCAGGACGCCGGCAGCACGATGGACGAGATCGTCTCCAGCGTCGGCCGGGTCAGCGACATCATCAGCGAGATCAGCAGCGCCGCCAGCGAGCAAAGCGGCGGCATCGCCCGCATCAGCGGCGCGGTCGGCGAGCTCGACCAGATGACGCAGCAGAACGCGGCCCTGGTCGAAGAAAGCGCCGCCGCCGCCGCCTCACTGCAGGATCAGGCGGTGAAGCTGGCGGGCTTGATGAGCAGGTTCAGGTTGGGATCAGGCTGAGGCAACCCATCTCCCGTCACGGCCTTGACGGATGGGGGAAGTACCGAAATCAGGGCAAATCCCGAGTACAAAACTCGCGGCTGGTGCCCATCCCCTGCGGCGCGACAGCTATGCTCGCGCGTCGACATAGACAGGGAGCTAAAAAATGAAATTGATCTATTCGTCTGCAGCCCTGCTGCTCTTGTCCGCCTGTGCGGGCACATCGCCGCCATCGCAGACAGAAACGCCAGCGGTCGTCGCGGAGGCCAAGCCTGTGTGCTTCGAGGACGCTCCGACCGGAACACGCTTCACCCGCACCAAGTGCGTGTCCACAGCGCAGGACAAGGCGCGCCAAGACGCGGGACGGCAGGCGGCAGACGAGCTGAGCCAGATTCGTCGGATGCCCAAGGACATGAAGTAGCGCGGCCGCCGGGCAAGCGCTGCGACTGTCAGGCGCGGACCTGTACGGCCGGGCCGGGCGGATTTACCACGCTGGCATTCGCCAGCGCCGCCACCTCCCCGATCACCAGAATCGCCGGGCTGCCCAGCCCTTGCGCGAGTATCGTTTCGACCAGCCCGTCCAGGCTCGTCAGCGCCTGGCGCTGCCGCTCGGTGTGCGCTGCAGCAATCACTGCGGCCGGCATGTCGCCGCGCAGGCGGGCCGCGCGCAGCTGGGCCACGATGTCGGCGCAGCGGGCCACGCCCATATAGATCACCAGGGTCAGGCCGCTCCTGGCCAGCGCCGCCCAGTCGGGCGCGCGGCCGCCGTCGCCGCTGCCCTCAGCGCTATGGCCAGTCACCAGGGCCACGCCCGGCGTGCAGCGCCGGTCGGTCACCGGGATGCCGATGCTGGCCGGCCCGGCCAGGCCGGCGGTCAGGCCGTTAACGATCTCGACCTCCAGGCCGGCGGCGCGCAAGGCGTCGACCTCCTCGCCGCCACGGCCGAAGACGAAAGGATCGCCGCCCTTCAGTCGAACCACGCGCGCGCCGCTGCGTGCCTCGCGGATCATCAGCTCGTGGATGAAGCGCTGCTCGGTCGACACGCAGCCGCCCCGCTTGCCGACCTTCAGCACCCGGGTGTGAGGCTGCAGCAGCGCCAGCACGCGGGCATCGACCAGATCGTCGACCAGCACGACATCGGCCGCCTGCAGGCGCTTGAGCGCCTTGACGGTCAGCAGCTCGGGGTCGCCGGGGCCGGCTCCGACAAGGGCGATGGGATTGCTTGGGGTGGTGTTCATGCTGTCAGCTCGCAAGGGGTGGCATCGACCAGCCGGCGCAGGGCCGGCAGGCAGGAACCGCATTGGGTGCCGCAGCGCAGCGCGCCCTGCAGGGCGCGCAGACGCTCGGCCGGATCGGCGCCGGCGCATTGCGCCAGCTGGCCCCGGATGCGGGCTTCGGAGACATCGAAACAGTTGCAGACCTGCGGGCTGCGCGGGGCCAGGTCTTGCGCCGGGCCGGCCTCGGGGGCCAGCAGGCGGCGGCCATGCGGCGCCACCGCAGCGGCCTCGCGCCACAGCGCCTGCAGCCAGGCGCCCTCGCCCGCCTCCCCGACGCGTAGCAGCCCATGCAGGGTCTGGCCGTCGTCATCGAGCTTGAGCAGGCGGGTGCGGCCGCGCCGCGTGTCGGCATAGCGCAGCACCGACGCGCCCCGCAGGCCCAGCGCGGCGGCGAAGCACTCGATCAGCGGCGGTGCCAGCGGTGCGGCACTGGCGCCCTCGAAACTCCAGCCCTGGCGCCCCTCGGGGCCAGCGACCGGGACACAGTGCCCATAGTCCAGCTCGCCCAGCAGCGCGCGCAGCGCGGCGCCGGCCTGATCGTCCCAGACTGCAGCAGAGAGCCGCCAGGGCAGCTCCAGGCGCTGGATGTCGACCGCAGCGAACTTCAGCTCGGGCTGGCGCGAGTCGGGGCAGAAAGCCGGCTGAGTGATGGCATTGATGCCCAGCAAGGCCCGGCCCTCGGCGTCGCGGCCGGAGACGAACTCCTGGCCCCAGCTCATCGCCACATAGGCCTGGGCCGGCGCGATCGCGGCATCGCCCAGCAGCGGCAGGGTCAGCGCGCCACGGGCCGAGCGCACGCGCACCAGATCGCCGTTCTTGAGGCCGCGTCGCGGCATGTCCTGCGGGTTCATGCGCAGCACCGGTGTGCCCTCGTGCCCGAACAGCCGGGGCACAACGCCGCTGCGGCTCATGCCGTGCCACTGGTCGCGCAGACGGCCAGTGCTCAGCACAAAGGGATGTTTGGCATCGGCGCGCTCGTGCGCCGGCTTGAAGGGCTGGCTGATGAAGCGGGCACGGCCGTCGGACGTGGCAAAGCGCCGGTCCTGGTAGAGCCGCGCCTGGCCTACGCCGGCGCCCTCGGGGAAGGGCCATTGCTGCGGGCCGGCGCTATCCAGCAGACCGTAGCTGAGGCCGGTGATGTCGAGGTCACGACCGCGCGTGGCCTCGCGGTGCTCCAGCCACAGCTGTTCGGGCCGCTCGTAGCCAAAGCGGCGCGGCGCGCCCAGGCGTTTTTCCAGCAGCTGGGCGACGTCCCGCACGATTTCCCAGTCGGCGTGTGCGCTGCCGGGCGGTGGCACTGCGGCGCGCACCCGGCTGATGCGGCGCTCGCTGTTCGTTACCGTGCCCTCCTTCTCGCCCCAAGTGGCGGCCGGCAGCAGCACATCGGCATAGGCGGCCGTGGCAGTGTCGGCAAAAGCCTCCTGCAGTATCAGCAGCTCGCAGCGCTCAAGCGCTCGGCGCACCAGGGCCTGCTCTGGCAGTGACTGGGCCGGGTTGGTGCAGGCTATCCACAAGGCCTTGATCTCGCCGCGCGCGGCGGCCTCGAACAGCTCTATGGCGGTCTTACCGGGCGTCTCGGGCAGCGCGTCGACCTGCCAGAGCCTGGCGATCTCGGCCCGGTGGGCCGCGTTGGCGGGATCGCGGTGGCCGGGCAGCAAGGTGGCCATGCCGCCGGTCTCGCGCCCGCCCATCGCATTGGGCTGGCCGGTCAGCGAGAAGGGGCCGGCGCCGGGCCGGCCGATCTGGCCGGTGGCCAGATGCAGATTGATCAGCGCGGTGTTCTTGGCCGTGCCGCTGGTGCTCTGGTTCAGGCCCATGCAATAGAGCGACAGACTGGCCGGCGACTGGGCGAACCACTGCGCGGCCTGCAGCAGATCGGCTTCCTGGATGCCGCAGATTCTGGCGGCGGCGGCGGGCGTCATCGCCCGCACCAGGGCCTTGAGCTCGGCAAAGCCTTCGGTATGGGCGGCGATGAAGCCCTGGTCTATCCAACCCTCCCAGATGCAGGCATGCAGCAGGCCCTGGAACAGCGCGACATCGCTGCCCGGCTGGATCTGCAGATGCAGGTCGGCGAACTCGGCGCTCTCGGTGCGCCGCGGGTCGACGACGATGATCTTCATCTGCGGCCGCTTCAGCCGCGCATCCTCGATGCGGCGAAACAGGATGGGGTGGGCCCAGGCCGGGTTGGCGCCGGCGATGAAGAGGCAGTCGCTCTGCTCCAGGTCTTCGTAGCAGGCCGGTGGCGCGTCGGCGCCCAGGCTTTGCTTGTAGCCGACCACGGCCGAACTCATGCACAGGCGCGAGTTGCTGTCGATATTGTTGGTGCCGATCAGCGCGCGGGCCAGCTTGTTGAAGGCGTGGTAGTCCTCGGTCAGCAGCTGGCCGGAGATGTAGAAGCCGATCGCATCGGGGCCGTGTTCGGCGCGGATCGCGGCAAGCCGCTCGGCAATATGCGTATTGACCTGAGCCCAGCCGACGGCCTCGGCCGCCGCCCCTCGCGCGGCGCGCAGGGCCGGCTGCAAGAGGCGCCGGGTCTGCAGCACCATGGGCGTCGCGGTCAGGTGCAGGGTCGACCCCTTGCTGCACAGGCGGCCGAAGTTGGCCGGGTGATCGGGATCGCCGCGCACGCCGGTGATCTGCGTGCCCTGGCTCTCGATGATCACGCCGCAGCCGACGCCGCAGTAGGGACAGGTGCTGCGCGTCTCTTGCCTCATGATCTCAGCAGGCCCGTGTGCAGGGGCCGGCCTTGACCGGCGCCAGTTCGATGGCCAGCGTGTCCAGCTCGGCCCGGTTCAGCAGGACCTGGCCCCCTTCGATGCGGACGCTGAAGCGGGGCGTGCTGCCCTCGTCGGGCTCGCGCGCGCAACCGGTGTCCAGCGCAATGGTCCAGTTGTGCAGCGGGCAGGCCACGGCCTTGCCGAACACGATGCCCTGGCTCAGCGGCCCGGCCTTGTGCGGGCAGCGGTCCAGCAGAGCGTAGACCTGATCGTCGGCGGTGCGGAACAGCGCCACTTGCGGCCCCTGGGCGCGCTGCACGCGGCGCGAGCCCAGCACCGGGATGTCGGTCACGGCACAGATTTCTTTCCAGATGTCGCTCATCGCTCAAGCTCCTTGCAGCGCGTCGAACTGACGCAGATCGACCTTGGCCTTGTCGAAGTCGAACCAGGGGTCGGGCTCGCCATCGAGCGCGTGCTGCAGCTCGGCCCACAGCGTGCGGCGCAGTTCGTGGTCGTCGAGGATCTTGGCCTTCACATAGTCCAGGCCCACGCGGCTGACGTAATGCACGGTGCGCTCCAGATACCAACCCTCCTTGCGGTAGAGCTGCATGAAGGCGCCGGTGTACTCCAGCACCTCGGCGGCGGTCTTGAGCTTGGTGAAGAAGTGCGCCACCTCGGTCTTGATGCCGCCGTTGCCGGCCACATACATCTCCCAGCCGGAGTCCACGCCGATGATGCCGACGTCCTTGATGCCCGCCTCGGCACAGTTGCGCGGGCAGCCCGACACCGCGAACTTGACCTTGTGCGGCGCATACATGCGCCACATCGCGCGCTCCAGATCCTTGCCCATCTGCGTCGAGTCCTGCGTGCCCATGCGGCACCACTCGGAGCCCACGCAGGTCTTCACGGTGCGCAGCGCCTTCGCATAGGCGTGGCCCGAGGGCATGCCGATGTCCTTCCAGACATGGACCAGGTCTTCCTTCTTCACGCCCAGCAGGTCGATGCGCTGGCCGCCGGTGACCTTGACGGTGGGGATCTGGTACTTGTCCACCGCGTCGGCGATGCGGCGCAGCTCCGAGCTCGTCGTCTCGCCGCCCCACATGCGCGGGATCACCGAGTACGTGCCGTCCTTCTGGATATTGGCGTGGGCGCGCTCGTTGATGAAGCGGCTTTGCGGATCGTCCTGGGCCTCCTTGGGCCAGGACGAGATCAGGTAGTAGTTCAGCGCCGGTCGGCAGCTCGAACAGCCGTTGGGTGTCTTCCAGGCCAGCGCCTTGTAGACGGCGTCGAGACTGGTCAGGTGCTGGTCAAAGATCGCATCGCGCACGTCCTGGTGGCTCAGCTCGGTGCAGCCGCAGATCGCCTTCTTCTTCGGCGTGGCCGAGTAGTCGCCGCCGGCGGTGAACATCAGCAGCTGTTCGACCAGGCCGGTGCAGGAGCCGCAGGAGGCGCTGGCTTTCGTGTGCTTGCGCACCTCCTCCAGTGTGAACAGGCCCTTGTCCTTGATGGCCTTGCAGATCGTCCCCTTGGTGACACCGTTGCAGCCGCAAACTTCGTCGGTGTCAGCCATGGCCATCGCTTTGCTGACGCCCTGGTGGCCCACATCACCGATATTGCTCTCGCCGAACATCAGCTTGTCGCGGATGTCGTGGATCTTGCGGCCCTCGCGCAGCAGCTTGAAATACCAGCTGCCGTCGACCGTGTCGCCGTAGAGGCAGGCGCCGACCAGCTTGTCGTCCTTGATCACCAGCTTCTTGTAGACGCCGGCGAAGGGGTCGCTCATCACGACCTCCTCGAAGCCCTCGCCCCCCATGAAATCGCCGGCAGAAAACAGATCGATGCCGGTGACCTTGAGCTTGGTCGATGTCTGGCTGCCCAGATAGCGGCCGATGCCGAACTGGGCCAGATGCGTGGCGCAGACCTTGCCCTGCTCGAACAGCGGCGCGACCAGGCCATAGGCGATGCCGCGATGCGCCGCGCATTCGCCGACCGAGTAGATGCGCGGATCGGTCACCGTCTGCATCGTGTCGCTGACGACGATGCCGCGGCTGCAGTGGATGCCGGCGGACTCGGCCAGCGCGGTATTGGGTCGGATGCCGGCGGCCATCACGACCAGGTCGGCCGGGATCTCCTGGCCGTCCTTGAACTGCACGGCCATCACCCGGCCGTCCTTGCCGCCGATCAGCGCTTTCGTCTGCGCGCCCAGCATGAACCTCAGGCCGCGCGCCTGCAGCGACTTGCGCAGCAGCTCGCCGGCCTGGTCGTCGAGCTGGCGCTCCATCAGCCAGTCGCCGATATGCACGACAGTGACCTGCATGCCGCGCAGCATCAGGCCGTTGGCCGCCTCCAGGCCCAGGAGGCCGCCACCGATCACGACGGCGTGCTGGTACTTGGTCGCCGCGTCAATCATCTCGTTGGTGTCGGCGATATCGCGGTAGGCGATCACGCCATCCAGCTCCTTGCCGGGCACCGGCAGGATGAAGGGGCTGGAGCCGGTGGCGATCAGCAGGCGGTCGTACTCGGCTTCGGTGCCATCCTCGGCGATCACCTTGCGGCGGATGCGATCGATCTGCGTGACGGTCTTGCCCAGGTGCAGGGTGATGCCCTGCTCGGCATACCAGGACAGCGGATTCAGGATGATCTCGGCTATCGTCTGTTCGCCGGCCAGCACCGGGCTCAAGAGGATGCGGTTGTAGTTGGGATGCGGCTCGGCACCGAACACCGTGATGTCATAGAGATCGGGGGCGATCTTCAGCAGCTCTTCCAGCGTGCGCACACCGGCCATGCCGTTGCCCACCATCACCAGCTTCAATTTCTTGTCGTTCATCATCACAGCAGCTCCAGGCTGAGCGCCGCCCCGCCCAGCCCCAACGGAGCTAGCGAGCAGCAGGCACCACGAAAAATCAATCAGGCGGCTTTTTTCTCGACCGGCGCGGCGTGGCGCGTGTAGAGGAAGTCGATCACCGCCTTGCGCGCATGCACATAGACCGGGTCCTCGACCAGCTCGACCCGGCTGCGCGGGCGCGGGATGTCGACGGCATAGATCTCGCCGATGGTGGCAGCGGGCCCATTGGTCATCATCACGATGCGGTCGGAGAGCAGCACGGCCTCGTCGACATCGTGCGTGACCATCACCACGGTGCTGTGCGTGCGCGCGACGATCTTCAAGAGCTCGTCCTGCAGATGGGCGCGGGTCAGCGCATCAAGCGCGCCGAAGGGCTCGTCCATCAAGAGCACCTTGGGCTCCATCGCCAGCGCGCGGGCGATGCCGACGCGCTGCTTCATGCCGCCCGAAATCTCGTGCGGACGCTTGAACATCGCATGGCCCATGCCCACCAGGTCCAGCGCCGCATCGGTGCGCTCCGCGAGCTGACGCTTCAGCTCGCGGCCGCCGAACACCGACTCGACGCCCAGATAGACGGTCTCGAAGCAGGTCAGCCAGGGCAGCAGCGAATGGTTCTGGAACACCACCGCGCGCTCCGGGCCGGGCTCGGTGATCTCGCGGTTGTCGCACAGCAGCACGCCGGACGTGGGCCGCAGCAGGCCGGCGATCAGGTTCAGCAAGGTGCTCTTGCCGCAGCCCGAATGGCCGATCAAGGTGATGAACTCGCCCTTCTGGACCTGCAGATGGATGTCGCGCAGCGCGTGGAACTGGCCCTTGCGGGTGTTGAACACCATCTCGGCCGACTGTACTTCGATAAAGGCCTTGTTTGCACTCATGATGTCGGCTCCGTCAGTCGTTGTAGGAGAAGTGCTTGGCCACCGCCATCAGCAGCCATTCGAGGGCCAGGCCGACGATGCCGATCACGAAGATCGCGATGATGATGTGCTGGACATTGAGGTTGTTCCATTCGTCCCAGACCCAGAAGCCGATGCCGACACCGCCGGTCAGCATCTCGGCCGCGACGATCACCAGCCAGGCCGTGCCGACCGAGAGGCGCACGCCGGTGAGCATGTAGGGCAGCACGGCAGGGAACAGGATCTTGCTGATGATCTTCCACTCGCTGAGCTTGAGCACCCGCGCGACGTTCAGATAGTCCTCGGGCACCCGCTGCACACCCACCGCGGTGTTGACCACCATCGGCCAGATCGAGCAGATGAAGATGGTCCAGATCGCGGCCGGGTTGGCGCTCTTGAAGACCAGGAGGCCGATCGGCAGCCAGGCCAGCGGCGAGACCGGCTTGAGCAGGCTGATCAGCGGCGAGCACATGCGGTTGGCGAACTCGAAGCGGCCGATGATGAAGCCCAGCGGGATGCCTACCGCCGCGGCCAGGCCGAAGCCTACCGCCACGCGCTGCAGCGAGAACAGAATGTTCCAGCCTATGCCCTGGTCGTTCGGCCCATTGCTGTAGAAGGGGTCGGCGAACAGCTTGACGGCGGCAGCGAAGGTAGCGCCGGGCGTCGGGAAGCTGCCGCCTTTTTGCGTCAGCAGCCCCCAGATGCCTATCAACAGCGCCAGGCCCAGTACCGGTGGCAGCACGCGCATCCACAGGCTGTTCATGTCGAGGTGGCGGCGCGGCCTGGGAGCGGGCGCAACAACGCCCGCAGCCAGCACCGTCGGTGCGTCGGGCGTCGGCAGCGACACCGAGATCGGGCCGCTGCTGCTGGCCTCGCTCGGCGAATGAAAAACGGCACTGACCATGGGGAGCTCCTTAGGCTTTGACGCGGAATCCATCGGCATACTTGGCGGGGTCCTTGCCGTCCCAGACCACACCGTCGATCAGCTTGGAGCTGCGCATCAACTCCTTGGGCACGCTGATCTTCAGCTGGCTGGCGGCCTGCTTGTAGAGCTCCACCTGGTTGATCTGCTTGGCCACGCCCAGATAGTCCGGGTGCTCCTTGATCAGGCCCCAGCGCTTGTGCTGGGTCAGGAACCACATGCCGTCGGACAGCCAGGGGAAGTTCACCGCGCCGTCGTTGAAGAACTTCATGTGGTTGGGGTCGTCCCAGGTCTTGCCCAGGCCGTTCTGGTAGCGGCCCAGGATGCGCTGGTTGATCGCGTCGACGCCGGTGTTGACATAGCTCTTCTCGGCGATGGTGTCGGCCATCTTCAGCTTGTTCTGCAGGCCGGCATCGATCCAGCGGCTGGCCTCCAGCACGGCCATGATGACGGCGCGCGCGGTGTTCGGGTATTTCTTGACGAAGTCGCCAGTGGTGCCCAGCACCTTCTCGGGGTGATCCTTCCAGATGTCCTGCGTGGTCACCGCGGTGATGCCGATGCCGTCGACGATAGCGCGGTGGCCCCAGGGCTCGCCGACGCAATAGCCGTCCATATTGCCGACCCGCATATTCGCCACCATCTGCGGCGGCGGCACGGTGATGACCTTTGCATCCTTCATCGGATTGATGCCGACGCTGGCCAGCCAGTAGTACAGCCACATCGCGTGAGTACCGGTCGGAAAGGTCTGCGCGAAGGTGTACTCGCGCTTCTCCTTGCCCATCAGCGAGGCCAGGCTGGCGCCGTCGACCGCGCCCTTATCGGCCAGCTTCTTCGACAAGGTGATCGCCTGGCCGTTGTTGTTCAGCGTCATCAGCACGGCCATGTCTTTCTTCGGCCCGCTGACACCCAGGTGCACGCCATAGATCAGGCCGTAGAGCACATGGGCCATGTCGAGCTCGCCGTTGACCAGCTTGTCGCGCACACCGGCCCAGGAGGCTTCCTTGGTCGGAATGATCTTGATGCCGTATTTCTTGTCGAAGCCCAGCACCGAGGCCATCACCACCGAGGCGCAGTCGGTCAGCGGGATGAAGCCGATGCGCACCTCCTCCTTCTCCGGCTTGTCGGAGCCGGCCGCCCAAACCTGGGGGCTCAGACTGCCGACGGCCGCTGCCGCCGCACCGCCCACCAGGAGCTTGCGTCGCTCTTCACTCATGAGCCCACCATCCTTCGACGTATTGCTGAAACGCATTGAGAAGACCTCCGAGACAAACCAGAAATGGAAAAAGGCGCCACGATCACCTGCCACCCGTGCAACGAGCGGAGGAGATCGGACGCCTTTGTCCTAGAACCTTGTTGAGAGCGAGGCCCACGCCGTTGCGGGCCTCGTGGTCTGTCTAGCAGGAGCCGTGCCAGCGGCATGCCCAGGCAGCAACGCAAGCGGCTGCGCGAAAAGCGCACCGATTGCCGGCGCGATGCGCCAGCCTGGTGCGATCGGGCCTCATGTCGGGCCTCATGTGGGGCGCAGCAGGTTCTGGGCACCGATGACACGCTCCGCGACTTCGACCAGCGGCACGCCGCGATCCATCGCCAGGCGGCGCAGGCGCTTGTAGGCGGCGTCCTCGTCCAGGCCCGTCTCGCTCATCAGAATGCCTTTGGCACGCTCGATCAGCTTGCGCGCGCTGAGCTGGGCCTGGGCCTTGTCGAGTTGCTGGCGCAACGCCAGGTCCTGCTCGAAGCGGGCGATCGCCACCTGCAGCACCGGCGCCAGGCGGTCCGGGCGCAGCCCCGCCACCACATAGGCGCTGACCCCGGCCTTCAGCGCCCGACGCATCGGGTCGTCGCTACCGTCCTCGGAGAACACCACCACCGGCCGCGGCATCTGCGCATTCAAGGTGGCCAGGTTCTCCATCGTGTCGCGCGTCGGCGACTCGCTGTCGACGATCACCACATCGGGCTTGAGCCGCAGCACGCAGTCATGGATCAAGGTCGCCGAATCGATCACGCCGACGACATCGCAGCCCTGCCGTGCCAGCTCCTGCTGGATCAGATCGACCCGGTGCGCGCCGTCATCGATCAGCAGCACGCGCAGGCCAGGGGTAGGAGTGTCGGACGCGGGGCTCATGGCGGATGGGGTGGATATTGCTGCGCTGCAATATCTGTGCCGCGAGCGCCACAGCAAGTTAACGTTTACGTAAACGTCAATCAAGCCCTAGAATCCGCCCACCCATGCTGCTAAAACGCGGGGAAGAAGCCCGGCCCGGCCGAGCCAGCACCGCGCAGGAGACATCCAGATGACCGATCTGTCCGCCGAGTACAAGGCCCTGGCCGAGTACCGCCCCACGCACAAGGTGCGCTTCGTCACCGCCGCCAGCCTGTTCGACGGCCACGACGCCGCGATCAACATCATGCGGCGCATCCTGCAGAGCATGGGCGCCGAGGTGATCCACCTGGGCCACAACCGCTCGGTCGACGAGGTCGTCAACGCGGCGCTGCAGGAAGATGCGCAGGGCATCGCGATCAGCTCCTACCAGGGCGGCCATGTCGAGTATTTCAAGTACATGGTCGAACTGCTGAAGGCGCGCGGCGGCGAGCATATCCAGGTCTTCGGCGGCGGCGGCGGCGTCATCGTGCCGGCCGAGATCCGCGATCTGGCCGCCCACGGCGTGCGCATCTTCAGCCCTGAAGACGGCCAGCGCATGGGCCTGGCCGGCATGATCGGCGAGATGGTGATGAAGAGCGACCAGGACTTCACGGTCCATGCGCCGAAGTCGCTGTCCGCGATCCAGGGCCATGGCGAGGGCGCCTGGCGCGCGCTGGCCCAGCTGATCACCGCGCTGGAAAACGGCAAGGCCGATGCGGCCATCGTGGCCGAACTGCAGGCCGCAGCCAAGACCATCAAGACCCCGGTGCTGGGCATCACCGGCACCGGCGGCGCCGGCAAGAGCAGCCTGACCGACGAGTTGATACGCCGCCTGCGCCTGGACCAGGGCGATGCGCTGCGCGTGGCCGTGATCTCGATCGACCCCTCACGCCGCAAGAGCGGCGGCGCGCTGCTGGGCGACCGCATCCGGATGAACGCGATCTCGCCGTGGAGCCAAGGCCCGCGCGTGTTCATGCGTTCGCTCGCGACGCGCGACTTCGGTTCCGAGATTTCCAAAGCCCTGCCCGATGTCGTCGCTGCGGCCAAGCTGGCCGGCTTCGATCTGGTGATCGTCGAGACCTCGGGCATCGGCCAGGGCGACGCGGCCATCGTGCCCCATGTCGATGTGCCCATGTATGTGATGACGCCGGAGTTCGGCGCGGCCAGCCAGCTCGAGAAGATCGATATGCTGGACTTCGCCGAGTTCGTCGCGATCAACAAATTCGACCGCAAGGGCTCGCTGGACGCGCTGCGCGATGTCGCCAAGCAGGTGCAGCGCAACAAAGAGGCCTGGGGCAAGAAGCCCGACGAGATGCCGGTCTTCGGCACCATGGCCAGCCGCTTCAACGACGACGGCGTCACCGCGCTGTACCAGGCGCTCAAGGGCCGACTGGCCGAGCTGGGCCTGCAGTTCGGCGAGGCCAGATTGCCCATCGTCGATACCCGCCACAGCACCCACCAGACCCCCATCGTGCCGGCCGCCCGCTCGCGCTATCTGGCCGAGATCGCCGACACGGTGCGCGGCTACAAGAAGGCCGCCCGCGAACAGGCTCGCATCGCCCGTGAGGCCCAGCAGCTGCGCGCCTCGATGGCGATGCTGAAGGCCGCCAACCCGGACAAGCACCGCGCGATGGATGCCTTGAACGAGCTGGCCGAGAAGCGCGAGACCGCGCTAGACAAGGCCGCCGCCCAGCTGATCGCGCAGTGGCCGGACATGCAGAAGGCTTACGCGGGCGACGAATACGTCGTCAAGATCCGCGACAAGGAGATCCGCACCGCGCTGGTCTCGACCAGCCTGTCCGGCACCAAGATCCGCAAGGTCGTGCTGCCGACTTATGAAGACCATGGCGAGCTGCTGAAGTGGCTGCTGCTGGAGAACGTGCCCGGCAGCTTCCCCTACACCGCCGGCGTGTTCGCCTTCAAGCGCGAGGGCGAGGACCCGACCCGCATGTTTGCCGGCGAGGGCGATGCCTTCCGCACCAATCGCCGCTTCAAGCTGGTGTCCGAGGGCATGCCCGCCAAGCGCCTGTCGACCGCCTTCGACTCGGTGACCCTGTACGGCGCCGACCCCGATCCGCGCCCCGACATCTACGGCAAGGTCGGCAACTCCGGCGTCTCTATCGCGACCTTGGACGATATGAAGGTGCTGTACGACGGCTTCGACCTCTGCAGCCCGACGACCTCGGTCTCGATGACGATCAATGGGCCTGCGCCGTCTATCCTGGCGATGTTCATGAACACCGCGATCGACCAGAACCTCGCCAAGTTCCGGACCGACAACGGCCGCGAGCCCACCGCCGACGAGGCCGCCAAGATCAAGGACTGGGTGCTGGCCAATGTGCGCGGCACGGTGCAGGCCGACATCCTGAAGGAAGACCAGGGCCAGAACACCTGCATCTTCTCGACCGAGTTCTCGCTGAAAGTGATGGGCGATATCGCCGAGTACTTCGTCCACCACAACGTCCGCAATTTCTACTCGGTCTCGATCAGCGGTTACCACATCGCCGAGGCCGGCGCCAACCCGATCAGCCAGCTGGCGCTGACCCTGTCGAACGGCCTGACCTTTGTCGAGGCCTATCTGGCGCGCGGCATGCACATCGACGACTTCGCGCCGAACCTGAGCTTCTTCTTCAGCAATGGCATGGACCCCGAGTACACGGTGCTGGGCCGGGTCGCGCGCCGCATCTGGGCCGTCGCGATGCGCGACAAATACGGCGCCAACGAGCGCTCGCAAAAGCTCAAGTACCACATCCAGACGAGCGGCCGCTCCCTGCACGCGCAGGAGATCGCCTTCAACGACATCCGCACCACCTTGCAGGCACTGATCGCGATTTACGACAACTGCAACAGCCTGCACACTAATGCCTACGACGAGGCGATCACGACGCCCACCGAGGAAAGCGTGCGCCGCGCGATGGCGATCCAGCTGGTGATCAATCGCGAGTGGGGCCTGGCCAAGAACGAGAACCCCAGCCAGGGCGCTTTCATCATCGAGGAGCTGACCGAGCTGGTCGAGGAAGCGGTGCTGGCCGAGTTCGAGAAGATCGCCGAGCGCGGCGGCGTGCTCGGCGCTATGGAGACCGGCTACCAGCGCAGCAAGATCCAGGAAGAGAGCATGCATTACGAGATGCTCAAGCACACCGGCGAGTACCCCATCATCGGCGTCAACACCTTCCGCAACCCGCATGGCGAGACCGTGCCAGAGACCATCGAGCTGGCCCGCTCGACCGACGAAGAGAAGCAGTCGCAGCTGGCGCGCCTAGCCGACTTCCACGCCCGCAACGCTGGTACGGCGCCGGCCATGCTGGCCCGCCTGCAGCAGGCCGTGATCGAGAACCGCAATGTCTTCGAGGTGCTGATAGAGGCCGTGCGCGTCTGCTCGCTGGGCCAGATCACCAGCGCGCTGTTCGAGGTGGGCGGGCAGTACCGGCGGAGTATGTGAGCTGATCTATCAGGGCGGGTCGGTGCGGCCCTCAGGTCCGCGCCGCAAACGCCCGTAGACGGCGCGCGACACCCACTCCGCCACCACGCTCTTGAAATCACGCTCGTTCATGAAGCGAGCGAAGATGCCCTCGTTCTGCTCCATGCGCTCGATGAACAAGGTGTCAAGCAAGCCGGCAAACAGCAGCGCGAACTTGTCTTCCGGGTTGGCCAGCGCAGCCTCGTGCAGACCTGCATCGCTCACAGCCGCTTCGATGATCTGATCGAAAAAGAGTTGATCGGCATCGGTGAAGTCGGTGCCGAAGCGATCATTCATCACATCGATCAAGCGCGACAGCGGCAGCTCGGCATCCCGCGCCAGTCCACTGCCCACCGCACGCGGCCCATGCAGGGGCAACGCGTCCTCGCCGCCCCGCAAGCTGATCGATCCTTCGCTGATCTTCTGCAGCCGGTAATAGGCCAGCCGCACCTCGTCGTCAAAGCTGTAGGCCGGCCCGGCGCCACGCGTCGGCAGCTTGGGCGACAGCAGACGCACGAAGGTGTGGAGCCGCTCCAGATCGGAATCCTGATACGGAATCACCTGGGACAGGAAGGCATAGAGATTGCGAAACGCTGCCAGCTTGCCGCGCCACAGTTCCGCCGCCTCTTCGTCCTGCGCCAGCAGCGCGCGGAAGCGGTCCACCGCCGGATCCAGCGCTGCATTCATGGCCTGGTGATCGGCCGGGCTCTGGCGCTCTCGGGGCTTGAAGTAGACGGCGATGAACCGGTCCACCTCGTCCTGTAGATAGATGCCCGAGGCGTCCAGTTCCGCCTTGATCACATACATCTGATGCGGCTGGGCTTCTTCGCCCTGCTGAGCGCCGTCGTAGAACTGCTTGAACGCGGCGCGTATGTCCTCGCGCTCATTGACGAAGTCCAGCACGAAGGTGTCCTCCTTCAGCGGGTGCATACGATTGAGGCGAGACAGGGTCTGCACCGCCTGGATGCCGGCCAGGCGCTTGTCCACATACATGGTGTGCAGCAAGGGCTGGTCAAAGCCGGTCTGGTACTTCTCGGCCACCAGCAGCACCTGGTAGTCGGTGCTGTCGAACTGCTCGGGCAGCTCGGCCTCTTTGATGCCCTGGTTCATGCCCACCTCGGTGAACACCTGGCCCGGCAGTTCTTCGTCCTGCACCTCGCCCGAGAAGGCCACCAGGGTCTTGATCCAAGCATAGCCCTTGGCCCGCAGATAGGCATCGAAGGCCCGCTTGTAGCGCACGGCCTCCAGGCGCGAGCCCGTCACAACCATGGCCTTGGCCTTGCCGCCCAGGCGGTGGCGTGTGGCCGCATTGAAATGCTCGACCATCACCTCGGTCTTCTGGGCGATGTTGTAGGGGTGCAGCCGCATGAAGCGGGCCAGCGCCTTGGCCGCCTGCTTGCGCTCCACATGGGGGTCATCCTCGCCGGACTTCACCAGCTGGTAGTAGGTGGCGTAGGTCGTGTAATGCGCCAGCACATCCATGATGAAGCCCTCTTCGATGGCCTGCCTCATGGTGTAACGGTGAAAAGCCTGGCCGCCGGACTCGCGGCCGAACACCGCCAGCGTCTTGTGCTTGGGCGTGGCGGTGAAGGCAAAGAAGCTGATGTTGGCCTGGCTGCCGCGCTTGGCCATGCTGCGGTACAGCGCCGCCAGGTCTGGCACGCCCTCTTCCACCGCATAACGCGCCGCCTGCTCGCGCAGCACCTGCCCACCCAGCACCTCCTTCAGGTCGGTGGCGCTCTCGCCGGACTGCGAGCTGTGCGCCTCGTCGATGATCACCGCGCAGCGCTTGGTGGGCAGCACGCCACTCTCGCCATCTGCTCCGCGCTCTTCGGCCATCTTCACCAGCTGGCGTGCGACGAAGGGGAATTTCTGCAAGGTCGAAATGACGATGGGCACGCCGTTCGTCAGCGCCTCGGCCAACTGGCGCGAGTCGTCGTCGATCTTCTGCACCACGCCCTGGCGGTGCTCGAACTGGTAAATCGTGTCCTGCAGCTGCCGGTCCAGCACGCGCCGGTCGGTGATCACGATCACCGTGTCGAACACCTTGGCGTCGGCCGCGTCATGCAGCGAGGCCAGTCGGTGCGCCAGCCAAGCAATCGTGTTGCTCTTGCCGCTGCCGGCCGAGTGCTCCACCAGGTAGTTGTGGCCCGGACCTTCAGCTTTCGCAGCAGCCTCCAGCGCACGCACCGCCTGCCACTGGTGAAAGCGCGGAAACACCAGGGTCTCCTTGCGCAGCCGGCGCCCGTCCTCGCCGCGCTTGTCTTCCACCTGCAGGTGCATGAAGCGCGCCAGGATGTCCAGCCAGGCCTCGCGCTGCCAGACCTCCTGCCACAGATAGGCCGTGCGCAGCTGCTCGCCCGCCGGGTCGGGCGGGTTGCCCGCGCCGCCGGCATGGCCGCGATTGAGAGGCAAGAACTGCGTGGCACTGCCGGCCAGCCGCGTGGTCATGAAAACCTGTTCGGTATCGACCGCAAAATGCACCAGCGCCCGGCGCTTGAACTCGAACAGCGGTTCGCGGTGGTCGCGGTCCTGCCGGTACTGGCGCTTGGCGTCTTCCACCGTCTGCCCCGTCATCGGGTTCTTCAGCTCCGCCGTAGCCACCGGCAGGCCGTTCAGGCTCAGCACCAGGTCCAGCTCATTGCTGTTCTGCCGGCTGTAGCGCAGCTGCCGTGTCACGCCCAGCCGGTTCGCCGCGTACTGCGCCGCCAGCTCCGGGTTCATGCCATGGGCCGGCTGAAAGAAGGCCATGCGCAGCGTGCGCCCCTGGCATTTGAAGCCATTGCGCAGCACCGCCAGCGTGCCGTGCGTGTCCAACCAATGGACCAGGTCCTTGAGCACCAGGGCTTCGGTCTGGCCGCCGTTCAGCGACTCCAGGCGGGCCCATTCCTTGGGCTGGGTAGCTCGGATAAACGCGAGGGCCTCTTTGGGGAATAGGTGGTGGGTGAGGTCGTAGCCAGACTTGTTCAGCAGCTGCCAGCCGTTGCTGAGCAGCGAACTTTCTATGGCCGATTCGAACGACGCTTCGTCATACCGCTCGTTCATGCAGCCCCCACATTTGCTCGACCTTCAAGTTTTGCCAAGTGCGACAACGCTGCCGCCCGCAATGGCACACAGAACTCCCTGTACTTGCCGCTGCCATCACGGTAAGGCCAAGCTGCAATCAACTGCCGCACTTTGGCGGGTGACTTCAACGGTTGGGGCGAGCGCGGATGTAAGCCCATTTCCAAGATAGCCCGCTTCCGCAGCTCCATCAGGCGACTGTCATCCAAACCAATTGCCTTGATTGTTTCGCCTGCTGCCAGATCTGCCGCATTCGCCGGCGCGATCTCGCCATTCAGGCCGAAGGAAAATCGCGTCTCGCAATCCGCATCCAGTGGAGATACAAACCCGGCTGCGCCAGCATCGGGCCACCATTTGTCTTTTTTGACCGCACCATATCCGGGTGGCGCCGGTGAATTGGGTGCGGGGAAGCAGGCGACCAAGTTGTACCAGGCGACGTCTTCTCTGCTCAATGCCACATTCGCCAGCTCGCGCTGCGCGTCTTCGGCTCGACATGTACGCTGTGGCTTCAGGTGCTCAATATGCGCCGCTTTCAGGTCAATGCGTTTCAGCGTGTAGGCGCAGAGGTGCCCTTGTTCAGCAAGCAACGCTTCCAGCACTTTCTCGACGGGAAAGCCACCCCTGCCGTACACCAGGTTCTGCGGCACCGTGGCGTTCTCAGTCCGCCAGTCAGTCACCGCTTGGCATTCATTGCCCTTCTGAATCTGTTTCATCGCCCAAGATCTCCCATCGATCGATTGCTGCGTTGGCACCGATCAGTTCCTTGTCATCACCAAACTCCGCGCGCAATGCTGTCACCTGCTTGCGGGCTTCACGAAGTTCACCGCTCTCCATCAAACGGTCAATGTCGTCGAGGCCCGCCTGCAGCCGCACATTTCTCTCCGGCGTATCCATGACGTGGCGAAGAATCCAGCCGCTGTCACGCCCAAGTGATTCATCCAAAACCTCAGTCTTGCCTCCCTCGTGCAGCAATATGGCCCGGCCCGCAGGCGTTTCACCAATGACCTGTGGGGAGTGACTGGTTGCGATGAACTGCAGTTGAGGAAACGCTGCGGGCAGGTCCGCTGCAATGCGACGCTGCCATTGCGGGTGAAGGTGTAGATCAATTTCGTCCAACAAGACGACGCCATCGCCTTGCTTCACTGGATCCTTCTCACCCTCGTTGAGGGTCGCTAACCTGATCGCAATGTCAGCACCGATGGCCGCCAAACTGCGCTCACCATCTGACAACCAGCCAACAGGAATATCCCTGGCCTCGTCAACGAGTTGCTCTTCCCCTCGGTCGTTGATCCTCGAAACCTTCACGGTGCGCGTCACGCGCATGTCCTTACCGTCCACCCGCCAGTCTTGAACCTCTGGCAGCAAGGTAGCGAGCGCACTTCGCACAGCGTCCAGTTGTTGGGCGTATCGCTCCGATGGGTCTCCTTGAGCTTCTGCATCCGCAATCAAGGCTTCGCGTCCGCGCCACCATTCGGCAAGCCCCGAGATGGCCAACCCGCGCTCAGCGTCAAATGCGGCCTCATATGCAGGCACTTTGGCCGTCGCCTTAGGAACGCGGTGCGTCGCGATGGCCCGGCGCACGGAAAGGAAGAGAACAAGTGGCAACGGGCGTCGAGCCTTGAACTTCTTGTCCGGCTCGGGGAAAAGCCGGGCACCGACTTCCGGACGCTCACTGGTTTGCCCTCGAAGAGTCCCTTCCAATCGCACGTCGCCTGCCTCGGGCCGTTCACCGCGCCGGAGACTGGGCAGTTCTTCTACATCGCGTATGTCCTTGAGCCCGCCTGCGCTGGCGTCGCGAAGCTGTTCGCGTTGCTCAGACATGGTGAGCTGAAAGTCTGTTCCATGAATGGAGAACTCCATCTCAACGACTGAAAAATCGCGCCCCACGGTGATGTCCTCGGGCTTGATCGCAATATCCCTGAACGGGCTCGCTGGAGTCGTTTCTTGCACAGCCTTCGCCAGCAAAATTCTCATCGCCTCCAACAAGGAGGTCTTGCCTGCCCCGTTGATACCGACCAGCAGGTTAAAGCCCGGCTGGAGCCGAAATTTAGCCAGGCCGAGCCCTCTGAAGCTGTTGATCGTGATCGTGCGTATCAGCATCTTCCCTCCTACCTAATCCTCATGCATGACCACTGACGGCGCGCGCAATCAGAGCTGTACGCCGCTCTTCCAGCAAAGCAACCGTGTCCTTGGTGGCATTGCTCAAACCGTCCATGTGTTGGACTTGATCGGCAATGGTTCGCGCTATCTGCGTCTGTTCCGACAGCGGCGGGACTGGCATCCAAGCCTCGAACAAGCCCTCGGGGTAAAGCCGCATCCGCGAGGACCAAACACCTTTTGAATAACGCGTGATTTCGGCAACGAACATCGGAGTCCGCACCAGATAGTCCAGGTAGTCGGGGTCAAAGGCTTGAACGGGCCGGTAGACGTTGTAGGCCGGGCTCACGATGCCTTCCTGGCGTGCAACTCCCATGGCCCCCATCCATGCCCAGAGCGTGTTGATGACCAAATCACCAGCGCGGCAGCGCTTGTAG
Organism: Paucibacter sp. XJ19-41; assembly: GCF_028462495.1. Taxonomy (NCBI): domain Bacteria; kingdom Pseudomonadati; phylum Pseudomonadota; class Betaproteobacteria; order Burkholderiales; family Sphaerotilaceae; genus Roseateles; species Paucibacter sp. XJ19-41. The sequence goes on along the minus strand of NZ_JAQOWX010000020.1, from coordinate 16,111 downwards.
CCCTCATTGCTTTCGGCGAGAAACATATTCACCTCTTTCTCGGCGCGTGTGGTCACGCCGGTGAGGTGAGACACCGTCAAGAGCTCCTCCGAACCGTCTTCAGATCGCTCGTCAATTTCTGTGAACAGCCAGCGCGTTCTCTCGGTACGCCAGTGCGTCGGCATGTACCCCAGCCAGTCAATGTTCGACTCGCGCATCCGCACTTCCGGATTCAGCCCACGCGTGACGGCGTTGGCGACGAGTGCTCGACGCTTTTCCGTCAATAGATCCAACATGCTCTGCTTAGCCTCGATCAACGCGCTGATGTGATCGGCTTGTGTTGACAGGGCCCGTTCGATTTCGCACTGCTCAGCCAATGGCGGCACATAGATCTCGATATTGCCTATGTCTGCCCAGTCGGCGCGCGGCATCTTTGACCCGAAGGTGGTGGTATCGACCTCGCGAATGAAGTCGGGCGCCAGCAGGGCTCGACACAGGTAGTCGCTGCGAATGCAATCCTTGGGTCTGAGGACCAGCGCCTCGGTGGTGCAAGCGCCGGCAAAGGTGGCAACCCAGGCCTTGGCCAGATAGGGCCGCAACTTGCCGAAGAGCACATCACCGGGCTCAAAGAGATTGACCGTGCTCGTTCCGTCAGCGAGCTCGTCGCCTTCCAAGCCCTGAACACTCAAAAGCTTGCCGGTTCGTGACTGGATGTTCTCCAGGCCAACATAGGGCGAGCCTTCAGGGCGCGATTCGGCTCGTGCGCCGACAAGCGTCGCGGCGTACTTGAGCTTCAGCATGTGTCGTTCTTGGCTGGCCTCTTCGCTGCTCATTCCACCCCCTTCACCGCCCGATACGCCTGCCCCGGATCATTCGGTTCTTCGGGCCGTGTCATCACCAGCCGGCCGTCGCGCATCAGCGGGCGCAGGTAGTTGTTGCGCACATAGCGGGCGTGGCGGCGCAGCAGCATGGCCAGTTCTTCGGCCTGCCAGGCGCGCAGGCGGCACAGGTCCACCACGGCGTCGCACACCTCGCCGGGTGGGTGGCGCTGACCAAAGGCGCCGATGCGGGCGGCCAAGGCCCCGGGAATCTCGTCCAGGAGGACCTTGCGGCGCGCATCGTCCTCGGGCGTGGACTGGGTAGACAAGGGGATCTCGGGGTTGGTAGACAAGCCGGCGAGGTTGGTAGACAAGCCCTGGGGGTTGGTAGATAAGGCGACCGACTTGCTAGATAAGCCCCGGGGGTTGCTAGACAAGGCGTCATCGGCCCCATCTGCCGCAGCCCGCTCACCCAGGCCCAGCCGCTCAGCCGGCACATAGTAAGTGGCCGAACCACGGCCTTTTTGCTGCAGCAGGCCGGCGTCGCGCAGGCGGCGCAGGGCGGCACTGGCGGCCAGGGTGTCCACCTTGCTGAGGGCACGGTAAGCGGCGTTGTCGATGGCACCGGCTTCGCGCACCACGATCAGGGCCTTGGCTTCGTCGCTGCTGAGCTGCGCATCCCTGAACTGGGCCAGCCAGGCGATGTCGTCGGCGCCCAGGAAATGGTGAAAAAAATAGCGGGCCACGAACTGGTCATTGCCGCGGTCGGACTCGAACAGCGGTGGGGTCAGGCCGGCGCGCTCCATGGTCTCGCGCATCACGCGGATGCCACTGCCCTTGGTTTCGGCAAAGCGGGTCTCGTGCAGCACGGCTGCGATGCGCGGGTTGCGCGGCTCACTGCCGGGCTCGCCCAGATGCTCGGGCGACTTGAGCGAGAAACCGGGGTTGCGGATCTCCAGCCGGTTGGCGTAGCGGATGATCTGCACCGGTGCATGGCTGCGGTAGCTGCGGTGCATCAGCGCGTTGACCAGGGCCTCGCGGATCACGCGCTGCGGGATGACGGGTTTGTCCTGGCGCTGCAGGTCGCCTTCCTTGAGGTCGAAGCCCTTGGGCAGATCGTCCAGCACGGCGGCCTGGGCACGGCGGATCAGGCGGAAGAGCGGGTCACGCAGCTCCACCGTGTCGAAGCGTCGCTCGGGGTCGGGCACCCATTCGCGGCCGGGCACGCGGATGTAGTCCACCCGCGTCATCGGGAAGCAGCGGCGCAGGGCTTGCGGCTTGCCAAACAGCATCAGGCCGGCCACCGTGGGGCGCCAGACGCCCTGGCCGTCAGCGGCGATGCAGCCCAGAGAGCGCAACAGCTCTTCGTCGCTCCAGCGCAGTTCCTCGGCGTCGCGGTTGGCCTCGGCGCGGGCCTGGCGGTAGTCGGCCAGGGCTTCGGGAGCCAGGTCGTCCAAGCCCGCATCCGGCACCAGGCCGGCGTCGAAGCTGTCGCGCTGCCGGCCCTGGTAGAACACGGCGAGGTCGTCTTCGGTGCAGCGCTGGTCGATGCTGCCCACGCGGCGAAGTGCACCGCGCGGCAGGCCCTGGGCCTTGAAGAAAATGGGCTTGTCCTGCGACGGCGCCTCAGGCACGAAGGCAACGATCACGGCTTGGCCATTGATCTGCTCGGTGCTGAGCTCGATGCGCAAGGGCACATTGAAGCTCTCGCGACACTGCGTGGCCAGGTCGGCGCAGAGCTTGTCAGGCAGGGGCACACCCTCGACCTCGTAGCTGGGGAACAGCGCCATCTCCTCGCGCACCACGCCCAGCAGCAGCCAGCCGCCGCCCAGGCCAGGCTCATTGGCGAAGGCGCAGACGGTTTCCAGCAGCGACTTGCCGGCTTCGCTGGCGCGCTTGGCCTCGATGCGCTCGGTTTCGTCGAGGAGGTTCAGGCTCTGCAAAAGTTCGAGCGCGCTGGCTGTGCTCACGGGCGTGCCTCCGCCGTCACCTCGGCCAGTAGACGCAGGATCTCGGCCTCGGCTTTCTTCAGATCGGCATCGATGGCCTCCAGCGGGCGCGGCGGCGTGAACTTGTAGAAGTGGCGGTTGAAGTTGATCTCGTACCCGATCTTGGTCTTGTCGTGCGCCACCCACGCGTCGGGCACATGGGGCAGGACCTCGCGCTCGAAATAGGCCTGCACGTCTACCTTCAGCGGCACGTTCTCGAAGTCCCTCAAAGCCGCATCGGGCTCGAACTCGACGCGCTTGCCACTGCGCTTGAGCACCACGGGCTCGGCAGCCGGGTCGATCTCGGTGAAGGCATCGCGGAAGGCCTTGGACTGGCCAGCGCGCCACTTGCTGCCGCGCTCCAGCAAGACGGCCTGTACGGCATCCCAGGCGGCATTCCAATCGTCAATGGGCTCGCGGCCCAGCACCTTGTCGATGGCCTGCAAGTCGTCCAGCAGGTCGGGGCAGGCATCTAAGAAACGTTCCTTGCGCTCCAGGTTGATTTGGAAGCGCAAGCGCAGCGGGCGTTCGATGGTGAGACGGCGATAGCCGAAGTCTTCCTTGTCGAACAACTTGCAGGTCTCGCCCGGCTGCATGGCGCCGTACTCGCACACGATGTCCTGGATGTGGGCCTCAGAGAACTCGCGGCGCTTGTCGCCCAGGCTGCGGCGCAGCGGCTGCCAGCGCTCGCGGGCATCGATCAGCTGGATCTTGTCGCGCCGTTGAGCTTCCTTGCGGTTGCTGACGATCCAGATGTAGGTGCCGATGCCGGTGTTGTAGAACATCTGCTCGGGCATAGCGACGATGGCTTCCAGCCAATCGTTCTCAATCACCCATCTGCGGATCTCGCTCTCGCCCGAGCCCGCGCCGCCGGTGAACAAGGGGGAGCCGTTAAAGACGATGGCCAGGCGGGAACCGCCAATGCCAGACTTCGAATCCACCGGCTCGCGTTTGCTAAGCATGTGCTGCAAGAACAGCAAGGCGCCATCGTTGACACGCGGCGTACCGGCCTCGAAACGCCCGTCCTTGCCTAGCTTCTCGTGCTCGCGAACGACTTCCTTTTGCTGGCGCTTCCAGTCCACGCCAAAGGGCGGATTGGCCAGAAAGTAATCGAAACGCTCTCCCTTGAACTGGTCATCAACCAGGGTGTCGCCAAAGCGAATCGTGGAGGTTTCAGGGTCCTTGGGGTCGCTGCGCATCAGCAGGTCGGATGCGGCGACAGCATAGGAGCGTTTGTTGAAATCCTGACCATATACATACAGCTTGGCGCCGGCCTGGTGCTCATGCAGATAGCGCCGCGCCTCGGACAACATGCCGCCGGTGCCGCAGGTCGGGTCCAGCATCTTGCGCACAGTGCCAGGAGTGCGCAGCAGCTCGTCGTCATGCATGAACAGCAGGCTGACCATCAGGCGGATGACCTCGCGCGGTGTGAAGTGGTCGCCCGCTGTCTCGTTGGCCTGCTCATTGAATCGGCGGATCAAGTCCTCGAACAACTGGCCCATCTCGATGTTGTCCACCACATTCGGGTGCAGGTCCACCTCGCAGAACTTGCGTACCACCAGGAACAGGATGTTGTGCTCATGCAGCCGCTGGATCTCATCGCCGAAGCTGAAGCTCTCGAAGATGCGCCGGACGTTCTCGGAGAAGCCGTTGATGTACGTCTGCAAGTGCAGATGCACATGATCCGGATCGCCCAGCAGGCGCTCGAATGACAAAGGCGAGTGGTTGTGAAAGCGCTGGCCCGATTCCTTGTTCAAGACTGCATCCAGAGCTTCGCCCTCAAGTTTTCCGCCCAGCTTGGCATGCCGAGCCAACACGGCCTGCTTGGTGGGTTCGAGCACGCAATCGAAGCGCCGCAGTACCACCAAGGGGAGCATCACACGCTCGTACTGAGGCGGGCGGTAGGGACCACGCAACAAGTCGGCGATGGCCCAGATAAAGTTCGACAGGTCTTGGCTTTGGCTCATCAGGATCGGCGATTGGCAGGATTTCTCGTTCTTGTCATTGATGCAGGCAACAAGCGTCGGAGAGTGATTATCCTGCCCTTGCGCCTACAAGAGCAGCAGGGCGATGCCTCATGCGTTTCTTGAGGTGGTAGTCTTGCCTCCTCAGTAGCAACGCGGCGCGAGGAGACCCCATGGGCCAAGGCTTCGGAATGGAAACACCCGCCAAGCACCATCCCGGCACGCTGCGCCAGGCGGCCCGCTATCTGGTGGTGATCGAGTCCGGCGGCGTGATGCTGGCGCGGTTGTTTCTGGAGACGCGCGAGCAGATCGCCGAGTTCGATGCCAGCACCGAGGAAATGGCCTCGATGATCAGCGGTGCCGCCGCGACCCAGGGCGCCGGCGGCGCGGAATGGGACCGCGCGCTGGCCGGCCACAGCGGCGACGAGCGCGCGGCCGCCAAGGTCTACAGCCTCGCCATCTAGGGACTCCGGCCCTTGCTGACCCTCTACCACTGCCTCAGCGCCCGTTCCTTCCGCCCGCTGTGGGCGCTCGAAGAGCTGGGCCTGAACTACCAGCTGATCGTCCTGCCCTTCCCGCCCCGCGTGCACGACAAGGGCTATCTGGCCCTGAACCCGCTGGGCACCGTGCCGCTGCTGCTGGACGGCGAGACGCGCCTGACCGAGTCGGCCGCGATCTGCCAATACCTGGCCGCAAGACATGACCCCGGCGGCCTCGATGTGAGCACGGCCGAGGCCGACTACGGCGCCTATCTGAACCTGCTGCATTTCGGCGAAGCCACCCTGACCTTCCCGCAGACCCTGCTGCTGCGCTACCGCTTCTTCGAGCCGGCCGAGCGCCGCCAGCCCCAGGTGGCCGAGGACTACGCCAAATGGTTTCTGGCCCGGCTGCGCACGCTGCAGCCGCGCCTGGCCGCGCAGGACTGGCTCTGCGCCGGCCGCTTCACGGCCGCCGACATCTCGGTAGGCTATGCGCTGCTGCTGGCCCGCCATCTGGGGCTGGATGCGCAGTTCACGCCGGCCGTGGCCGCCTACTGGGCGCGGCTGCAGCAGCGCGACGGCTGGCGCCGCGCGCTGGCCGTGCAGACCGAGGCCGCCCAGGCCCAGGGCATCTCGCCCATCGCCGCGCCCGATATCCGCCCCTAGGACAGGTCAAGCCAGAAGCGTCCAGAATCCGCCCCCATGGATTCACTCTCGCAAATCGCGCTGGGCGCCGCCGTCGGCGTCGCGGTGATGGGCCGGCGCACGGCCTTGTGGAAGTCGGCGCTATGGGGCGCCGTCTGCGGCACCCTGCCCGATCTCGATGCCTTCATCGACCACGGCGATGCGCTCAGCAATATGGTGCTGCACCGGGGCAACAGCCATGCGCTGTTCTGGCTGAGCCTGGCCGCCGCGCCGATCGCGGCCGGCATCGCCGCGCTGCAGCGCGAGCGCGCGCTGTTCGGGCGCTGGCTGCTGGCGGTCTGGCTGGCCCTGATCACGCATCCGCTGCTCGACTACATGACGATTTACGGCACCCAGCTGCTGCGCCCCTTCAGCAGCGAGCCGCTGGGCCTGGGCAGCATCTTCATCATCGACCCGCTCTACACGCTGCCGCTGCTGATCGGCACCGGCGCGGCCCTGGCCGGCGGCGCGCGGGCGCTGCGCTGGAACGCGGCCGGCCTGCTGCTGTCGACCGCCTATCTGGGCTGGTGCGCGCTGGTCCAGCAGCATGTCGAGCAACTGGCGCGCCAGAGCCTGGCCGGCCAGCCGGTGCAGCGCCTGCTGGTCACGCCCAGCCCCTTCAACACGGTGCTGTGGCGCATCGTCGCGATCACGCCCGCTGGCTATCGCGAAGGCTTCTACTCGCTGCTGGATGCCAGACCGACGATACGTTTCGACAGCTTTGACCGCGGGGAGGCGCTCTACGAGGCCTTGAAGACCCACCCGCCGGTCGCGACCCTGGCCGCCTTCAGCGACGGCTTCTTCAAGCTGGAGCGCAAGGCCGACCAGGTGCTGATCACCGATCTGCGCATGGGCCAGGAACCGCACTACATCTTCAGCTTCGCCGTCGCCGAGCAGCACTCCCCGCTGCAGCCGCTGGACCGTCCGCAGCAGCTGGGCTCGCGCGGTGACCTGCGGGCCGGGCTGGCCTGGCTGTGGCGACGCCTGCGCGGCGAGGACATCGCGCCGCCGCGCTGAAATTTCTCCCTGGCATGCATCCTGCTGATGCAGAATCAGCGCGACAAAGCGCCAGGGAGCATGCAATGGAACTGCTGCGTAATCTGCGTATCGGCCGGCGTCTGGGCCTGGCTTTCGGACTGGTCCTGCTCTTGCTGGCCGTCGTCAGCTGGGTCGGCGTGCAAGGCAGCACGCGCGTCTTTGCCGACCTGAAGACCATTTACGAGGACCGCACGATCCCGCTCAAGCAGATCGGCGAGGTCGACGGGCTGATGCTGCGCAACCGCATCCTGGTGATGGAGATGCTGCGCGACCCGGCCGCGCTGCCGGCGCTGGACAGCCAGCTGCAGGCCAATATCGCCCAGGTCAGCAAGACCTGGAAAGCCTATATGGACAGCTATCTGACGCCGCAGGAAAAACAGCTGGCCGAGGCCTTCACCCAGGTGCGCGGCAGCTATGTGCGCGATGGCCTGCTGGCCGCCCGTGACGCGCTGAAGGCCGGCGAACTCGCGCGCGCCCAGGCCCTGTACGGCGAGCGCATCGTGCCGCTGGGCCAGCAGGCCAAGGACGGCATCGACGCGCTGATCAAGCTGCAGATCGAGGTGGCCGCCGCCAGCTACAGCCAGGCTCAAGCCACCCGCGACAGCGTGCGTGCCTGGAGCCTCGGTGTCAGCCTGGTCGCGGCGCTGATCGCGGTGGTGGCCGGCCTGATGAGCACCCGCTCGATCACCGGCCCGATGCGGGAGGCGGTCAGCTTCGCGCAGACCGTGGCCAGCGGTGATCTGCGCGCGGCGGCGGCCGTCCAGGGCCGTGACGAGGCGACCCAGCTGATGACGGCGCTGAACCAGATGAACGGCTCGCTGGTGCAGATCGTCTCCCAGGTGCGCGACAGCAGCGAGAGCATCGCCACCGGCTCGCGCGAGATTGCCAGCGGCAGCATCGACCTGTCCCAGCGCACCGAGGAGCAGGCCAGCAATCTGCAGCAGACCGCCGCCTCGATGGAGGAACTCTCCAGCACGGTGCGCAACAACGCCGACACCGCCGCTCAGGCCAATGCGCTGGCCTCGGCCGCCGCAGCGGCCGCCGGCCAGGGCGGCACGGTGGTGGCCCAGGTGGTCAACACCATGCAAGGCATTGCCGAGGCCTCCAAGCGCATTGCCGACATCATCGGCACCATCGACGGCATCGCCTTCCAGACCAATATCCTGGCCTTGAACGCGGCGGTCGAGGCGGCGCGGGCCGGCGAGCAGGGCCGCGGCTTCGCGGTCGTCGCCGCCGAGGTGCGCGCGCTGGCCCAACGCTCGGCCCAGGCGGCCCGCGAGATCAAGGTGCTGATCAATGACAGCGTCAGCCAGGTCGAGTCGGGCTCGCGCCTGGCCGATGACGCCGGCAGCGCGATGGGCGGCATCGTCGACCAGGTGCGCCAGGTCAGCCAGCTGATCGCCGAGATCGCCGGCGCCAGCAGCGAGCAGAGCAAGGGCATCGGCCAGATCGGCGACGCCGTCAACCAGCTCGATCAGGTCACGCAGCAGAACGCCGCCCTGGTCGAGGAAAGCACCGCCGCCGCCGAAAGCCTGCAGCACCAGGCCGCCGAGCTGGCGCGGCTGGTCGGGGTGTTCCAGCTGGCACGTTGAGCAGGGCCTCAGAGGCTGAGAATTTTCCGTAGCGAGCCGTTGCCAGGCTAGGCGGACGGAGCGCAGGAACCGGAACGTACTTGGGTACGTGAGGATTCCGAGCACCGCCCAACGACGCATGGCGGCGGCGCAGTAGAAAAATCCTCAGACTCTCAGCCCGGCTTCTGGAACTCCGCCGCGATCCAGGCGCTGGCGCTGGCGCGGCTGAGCTTGAAGCTGGGGCGCACCTTGACCTCGGCCAGCTGCGTGCCCATCTCGTCATGCGCGCTCAGCAGCGCATAGGGCTCGTCCTCGTCGGGCACGATGTCCAGCCGCACCTCGATCTGGGCGCTGTCGGTCGTGATCCGCAGGCTCTGATGCAACTGGGCATGCAGCTGCTGTTCATGGCGGCGCAAGACCTCGGAGGCGGTCTTCACCAGGGTGTTGAAGGCGTTGACGTCCAGCGGCTTGGGGTTCTTCTTGTCGCGCCCCATGGTCCAGGGTCCGACCAGGGCCGGCTCGCTCTGGCCCGCCAGGATCATCGCGACGGCCCAGCCCTCATCGTCCTCGTTCTTGATCACGCGGGCGGTCCAGCGGGCATCCTGCCACAGGCGCGGCTCCTGGATGGCGGGGCGTTCATCGGAAATGGGATCGTCGGACATGGCGTGACTCGGGCAAGCTGGGCGCGCAGCATAACGCCTGCTCGCCTTCGTCACGCCAACGGTGTAAAAGGAGGGCCTCAGTTCCCGAGGAGACCACCATGACCTGGTTTTCACAACTCCTGCCGGTCGAGCCGCCGCCGGACATCGTCCCGCCGGCCCGAGAGATGCCCACCGATGCCTTGCTGATTGATGTGCGCTCCTACAGTGAATACATGTCCGGCCACCTGCCGGGCGCACGCTGCATCCCGCTGCCGCAACTGGCCGAGCAGATCGCCCATCTGGCCCCGGATCGGGACGAGCCCATCATCCTGTACTGCGCCTCCGGTGCACGCTCCGAGCAGGCCCTGGGCCTGCTGCAGCAGCAGGGCTATACCGAGGCCTACAACGGCGGTGCCGCCGTGCAGCTGGCCGAGCGCCTGCGACGCCCGCTGGAGCGGGGCCTGTGAGCACGCTGGCGCAGTACCGCCGACGAGCCCCCTTCTACGATCTGGAGCTGGCGCCCTTCGAGCCCTTGCGCCGCAGCGCGATCGCCAGCCTTGAGCTGCGGCCCGGCCAGCGCGTGCTGGACCTGGGCTGCGGCACCGGCCTGAGCCTGGCGGGCCTGCTGCAGCAGGTCGGGCCGCGCGGCCACGTGATCGCCATCGAACAATGCCCGGAGATGCTGGAGCGGGCGCGCCAGCGCGTCGCCGCTCACGGCTGGCGCAATGTCTCGCTGCTGGCCGCCGGCGTGGCCGAGGCGCCGCTGAGCGGCCGCTGCGACGCCGCACTCTTCCATTTCACCCACGACATCCTGCAGCAGCCGCAGGCGCTGCAGCATGTGGCCGCGCACCTGAAGCCCGGCGCGGCGCTCGCGGCCACCGGCCTGGTGTGGGCGCCGCCCTGGGCGGTGCTCAGCAATCTCTTCGTGCTCGGCGCGGCCCTGCATTCGATGGCCTCGCTGGCCGGCCTGGACCGGCCCTGGGCCGGGCTGCTGGAGCTGAGCGGCGAGCTGGACCTGCGCTACCACTGCCTGGGCGCGGTCTACCAGGCCACCGGCCGCATGCCCTGACCCCCTCGCTCAGGGCACGACCGCGAGGAACAGGAACACCGCGAACAGCACCAGGTGCACCGCGCCCTGCAGCACCGTCGCGCGGCCGGCGCCCAGGGTCAGCGTGCCGACGACAAAGGTCAGCAACAGCAGCACCATGCTGACCGGCTCCAGCCCCAGCACCAGCGCATGGGGGAAGAACAGCGAGAGCACGGCCACCGCCGGAATCGTCAGCCCGATGCTGGCCAGACCCGAGCCCAGCGCCAGGTTCAGGCTGGTCTGCAGCCGGTTGTGCATCGCCGCGCGCACCGCTGCCAGCGTCTCTGGGGCCAACACCAGCAGGGCCACGATCACACCCACCAGCGCGCTGGGCGCGCCGATGCTGCGCACCGCGTTCTCTATGCTGGGCGCCAGCAGCTTGGCCAGGCCGACGACGCCGACCAGGCAGACCATCAGCAGCGCCAGGCTGGCCAGCGCGATCTTGTTGCCGGGCGGCGCGGCATGGGTGTGGTGGTCGTCCACCCCCTCGGCCGGCAGGAAGTAGTCGCGATGCCGCACCGCCTGCACGAACACAAAGGCCGCGTACAGCACCAGCGAGACGACGCCGGCAAACATCAGCTGGCTCTGCGAGAAGGTGGGGCCGCGTGTGCTGGTCGTGAAGGCCGGCAGCACCAGGGTCAGGGTCGACAGCGCGGCCAGCACCGCCAGCGTCGGGCTGGTGCCCTCGATGCGGAAGGCCAGCACCCGGTGGCGCATGCCGCCGACCAGGATGCACAGCCCGACCACGCCATTGCAGACGATCATGATGGCCGAGAACACCGTGTCGCGCGCCAGCGCATTGGCGCTCTCGCCGCCGGCCAGCATCAGCGAGACGATCAGCGCCACCTCGATGATGGTGACCGCCACCGCCAGCACCAGAGAGCCATAGGGCTCGCCGACGCGGTGGGCCACCACCTCGGCATGGTGAACGGCCGCCAGCACCGCCGCGATCAAGCACAGCGACACCAGTGCGATCAGCAGCCCCGACAAGGCCGCACCACCCAGCAACAGCAACAGGGCCACCGCCACCAGCGGCGACAGCAGACTCCACAGCGGCAGGACGAAGGGGAGTTTCTTCAGTGGATTTGGCATGGGTCAAGCATAAAGGCAAGACCGCGCCCCCTCGGCGCCACTCAGAAGCTGTGACGCATCCCGAGCTCCACGCCGCTGGACTTGCCGCCGCCGGCCAGGCCGCTGGCTCCGCCCGGTATCACATAGCTGGAGGCCCCCTGGTTGTCGATGCGCGCCAGCGTGCCGTAGAGCGCGCTGCGCTTGGACAGCTCGTGCACATAGCCCAGGCCCAGCTGGCGAGCCCCGTTCGCGCCGATGGCGCTGCTGCCAACCCGCCCGGCAAGATCGACCTCGTGCCAGCTCAGCTTCAGCTGCCCGGCCGCGCCGACGGGCAGCCAGGCGCCCAGCAACCAATGGGTCTGGCGTGCCGCGCCCAGCTCGAAGCGGCGCCAGGCGGCCGACAGCTTCAGCGGGCCGAAGTCATAGCTGCCGCCCAGGGCCAGATCGTCGAGCCGGTCCGCGCCGGTCAGATTGTTCTCGCTGCGGGTCAGCGCGGCGGCGATATTGAAGGTTTTGCTCGCATAGCCCAGGCGCGCACCGAACAGCTTGTGCTGGCCGGCGGCCGCCGTGCCGCCCTCGCCGGCCGCGGCCATCAGCCCGCCCTCCCAGCCGTCCAGGCCGCCGGGCAGCAGGTACTGGAGAGCATTGCTGGAACGCACCGTGGTGTTGGCGCCCGAGCCGAAGGCCGCGCGCAGCGGTCCCACCGGCGTCGCCGAGATGAAGTTGTTGGCGCCGGCCACGCCGACATAGCTGAAGGGGTCGTAGCGGCTCCAGTTGCTGTAGCTGGGCACGAAGTCGCGGCCGGCACGCAGCTCGCCCCATTGCTTGCTGCTCAGGCTGACGGTGGCGCGGCGGTCCCAGAACATCGTGCTGTTGGCGGGCGTGCCGCTGTCCAGCAGGATGCCGTGCTCCAGATGGAAGCCGGCCGCGAGGCCGCTACCCAGGTCTTCGCTGCTGCGGATGATGATGCGGCTGGTCGAGTTGCTGCCGCTGACCAGGGAGCTGACCCCGCCCCGGCCCTGGTTGCTGACATGGCGCACTGCCGCGTCGGCGATGCCACCCAGGGTCACGTTCTGCGCGCCGGCCGCCAGCGCGGCGCAGGCGCCGAGCACGGCCACCATAGTTGCCTTGATATTGTTTTGCATGCCTATCTGTCTCCTGTTGTTATCGGGGCTTGATCGGGGCTCAGTCGGCGCTCAGCTTGGCCTGCACGACGACGCGCTTCCACTTGGCCAGCTCGCTCTTGACCAGGGCGCCGAACTGCTCGGGCGTGCTGGTTTCGACATCGGCGCCGTGGTCCTCGATGCGCTTGATCGTGTCCTTGTCGGCCAGCACCTGGTTGAGGGCCTTGTTGAGCTGCTCGACGATGGGCCTGGGCGTCTTGGCCGGCGCGAAGAAGCCGTACCACTGCTGCACCTCGACCCCGTCGATGCCGGCCTCCTTCAGCGTCGGCACCTCGGGCAGGGCGGCCAGGCGCTTCGGACCGGCGACGGCCAGCGCGCGCAGCTTGCCGGACTTGACATGGGGGTATGCGGTGAAGACGCTGGGGAACATGAACTGGGTCTGGCCGGCCACCGTGTCGGTGACCGCCGGGGCCGAGCCCTTGTAAGGCACGCCGGCCATCGAAACGCCGGCATTGAGCTTGAAGAGCTCGGCGGCGAAATGCGGCGCCGTGCCATTGCCGGCCGAGGCGTAGAAGTAGGCCTCGGGCTTGGCCTTCAGCTGGGCCAGCATGTCCTTGACGTCCTTGATCGGCAGCTTGGGATTGGCCACCAGCAGGGTCGGCGAGTAGCCGACCAGGCCTATCGGTTCGAAGTCGGCCACCGGGTCGTAGCGCAGCTTCTGCAGCACCGGGTTCATGCCGTGGGTGGCGATATAGCCGAAGAACAGGGTGTAGCCGTCCGGCGTCGCGCGGGCCACATACGCGCTGGCAATCGAGCCGGTGGCGCCGGCGCGGTTGTCGATGATGATGGTCTGGCCCAGCAGCGTGCCGAGCTTTTGCGCGATGCTGCGCGCCATCGCATCGTTGCCGCCGCCGGCCGCGGTCGGCACGACGATGGTGATGGTCTTGTCCGGATAGGCCTGGGCGGCGGGCGCCGCCGTCACCAGGGCGCTGGCCAGGGTCGCCGCCAGGACCGGGGCGATTGCTTGCTTGAACATCGGGTCGTCTCCTTGTGTAGGTCTTGAAAAAACATAGTCCGGGATGTGCAGCTGGCCCTGCAGGATCTTGCGGGCCGTGCGCAGCAGGGCCGCGCGCCGGATCTGGGCCTGCTCGCCGCTGCCGGCCAGCTCGACCTCGACCTCGATGCGGCCCTGCGGATGCAGCACCGCGATGCCGCGGCTGCCGCTGCGCTGCAGCGCGCCGCTGGCCACCGTGCCGGGCAGCGCGAAGGCGGCGGCCACACCGATGGCGCCAGTCACCGCATGCGAGGCATGGCAGCGGCGCGGCGTGAAGTAGCGCGAGCGGATGCTGTGCTCGTCGTCGCCGGGGCTGACGATCACCGGCTTCGGGATCACGCTGGCCGATACATCGCCCAGCCCCATCAGCTCGCCGGCGGCGCGGCGCAGCGCCTCCAGGCGCTCCAGCAGCGGCAGGTCTGCGTCCAGCTCGGCGGGCGACTCGCGCCCGCTCAGGCCCAGGTCGGCGGCGCGCACCAGCATCAGCGGCATCGCCGCGTCGATGCAGCTCATCTCGATGCCGCCGATCCGGTCGATGCGGCGACCGCTCGGGAACACCGCGCCGGTCACCGCCCCCCAGGCGTCCAGGAACTCCAGCTTGATCGGTGCGGCCGTGCCGGCCACGCCGTCGATGCTGGTCAGGCCCTCATAGCGGATGCGGCGCTGCGGCGTCTGCACCGTCACATCGATGCGCGAGCGGGTGTTGACATTGAAGACCCGCACCGTGGTCTCACCCTCATCGGCCTCGATCAGGCCCTGCTCCAGCGCGAAGGGCACGACGCCGGCCAGCATGTTTCCGCAGTTGGGCCGGGTGTCGACCGAGCGCTGGCCGACGCCAACCTGGGCGAACAGATAGTCGAGCGCGCAGCCCGGCTCGCGGGAGCGCGAGACGATGGCCACCTTGCTGGTCAGCGAGCTGCCGCCGCCGACGCCGTCGACCTGCAGCAGATCGGACGCGCCGATCGCGCCGATCAGCGCCTGGTCGCGCAGGTCCTCGTCTTCGGGCAGCCATTCGCGCAGGAAGAAAGGGCCGCGCGAGGTGCCGGCTCGCATCAGGACGCAGGGAAGGGTCAGGGCTTGCATGGGACGGATCTTGGGCGATCCACTCATGCATGTGAATTGCATAGTTATGATCGATTGATCCACTCAACGCATCAGCACATATGGCGATCAATTTCGACCTGAACGATCTGCTGGCCTTTCGCGCGGTGGCCGAGCTGGGCAACTTCCGGCGCGCGGCCGAGGCCGTGCACATCTCGCAGCCGGCCTTCAGCCGCCGCATCGACAAGCTGGAGCAGGCGCTGGGCGTCAAGCTGCTGGACCGCACGACGCGCCGTGTCAGCCTGACCGCGGTGGGCCGCGATTTCGCCCGCAAGGTGCAGCAGCTGCTCGACGAGCTGGACAACACCTTGCTGGGCATACGCGGGGTCTCGGCCACCCGCATGGGCGAGGTCAGCATCGCCTGCGTGCCGTCCACCGTCTACTACTACCTCTCGCGCGTGATCGGCCGCTACCGCGAGCGCTATCCGAAGATACGGCTCAAGGTCTTCGACGCCGGCGCCGGTGCGGTGTTGGACGCGGTGGCACGCGGCGAGGTCGATTTCGGCCTGAACTTCATCGGCAGCCAGGAGCCCGATATCGAGTTCCATGCGCTGCTGGAGGAGCGCTTCGTCGCCGCCTGCCGGCGCGACCATCCGCTGGCCCGCAAGCGCCAGGTGGCCTGGCACGAACTGGCCGCCTACGACTACATCGCGGTGGCCAAGAACTCGGGCAACCGGCTGCTGCTGGACCAGGCGCTGGCCGGTGTGGCCGGCCTGCCGGAGGCCGTCTACGAGACCCAGCATGTGACCACCACGCTGGGCCTGGTCGAGGCCGGGCTGGGCGTGGCGGCGGTGCCCTCGCTGGCGATGCCGGACAAAAGCCATCCGCTGCTGGTCAGCGTGCCCCTGGTGGAGCCGGCCGTGAGCCGCCATGTCGGGCTGATACGGCGCAAGGGCCGCAGCCTGTCACCGGCGGCCCAGCAGCTCTATGACTTTTTCGTCGAGATGAAGCTCAAGCCGGCCGCGCGCAAGAAGGCGGGCTGAGGGCTCAGCCGGGCGCGCGGCGCGAGCCCAGCACCGGCGAGGGCGCGGTCACGCTCGGGTCGAAGGGGTGGCTGCGCTGGCCGCCGATCGCGGCCAGGATGCGCCGCACATACATCCGCGTCTCGGCATAGGGCGGCACGCCGCGGTAGCGGTCCACCGCGCCCTCGCCGGCGTTGTAGGCCGCCAGAACCAGGGACAGATCGCCCTCGAAATAGGCCAGCAGCCAGCGCAGATAGGCCATGCCGCCGCGGATGTTCTGCACCGGGTCGGTGATCTTCCTGACCTTGAAGCGGGCCGCCGTGTCGGGGATCAGCTGCATCAGGCCCTGGGCCTTCTTCGGTGATTCGGCCAGCGGGTCGAAGTTCGATTCGGTGGCCATCACCGCCAGCACCAAGTGCGGGGCCAGCTGGTAGTCGGGTGCCACCAGCGTGACGAAGCGCACGATCGGTTCGGGCGCATTGGCCGGCGGCGGCGGCGGGGGTGGCGGCGGCAGGCGGGTGCCGGGCTTCAGCGGCGCCGGGTCGGTGTC